>NZ_JAYSBG010000048.1:0-15197 GCF_041915505.1 Rhodoblastus sp.
TGGTTCAAGACCCTGCCGGAAAAGCTCGATTCCAAGCGGCAGGAAATCGCCTCGCGCATCCTGCGCGAGATCGACGAGCGCCTGAAGTTCCTGATCGATGTCGGGCTGGATTATCTCACCCTCGCGCGCGGTTCGGGCTCGCTTTCAGGCGGCGAAAGCCAGCGCATCCGCCTCGCCTCGCAGATCGGCTCCGGCCTCACTGGCGTGCTTTACGTGCTTGACGAGCCCTCGATCGGCCTGCACCAGCGCGACAACGCCCGCCTGCTCGAAACCCTGCGGCGGCTGCGCGATCTCGGTAATTCGGTCATTGTCGTGGAACATGACGAGGACGCCGTCCGCACCGCCGATTATGTCGTCGATGTCGGCCCCGGCGCCGGCGTGCATGGCGGCGAGATCGTGGCGCAGGGCACGCCGGCCGATATCATGGCCGACGAAGATTCCCTCACCGGCGCCTATCTGACCGGCCGCCTGCAAGTCGCGACGCCGAAAAAGCGCCGCAAGCCGGAAGCGGACCGCAAATTGCGGCTGACCGGCGCGCGCGGCAACAATCTGCACAATGTCACGGCGGAAATTCCGCTCGGCCTGTTCACCTGCATCACCGGCGTCTCCGGCGGCGGCAAGTCCACTCTGGTGATCGACACGCTCTACAAGGCGGTGGCGCGGCGGCTCAATGGCGCGCTGGAGCATCCCGCCCCCTTCGATAGCCTGGAAGGGCTGGAGCTGATCGACAAGGTCATCGACATCGACCAGTCGCCGATCGGCCGCACGCCGCGCTCCAATCCCGCCACCTATATCGGCGCCTTCACGCCGATCCGCGACTGGTTCGCCGGCCTGCCCGAGGCCAAGGCGCGCGGCTACGGGCCGGGGCGATTCTCGTTCAATGTCAAAGGCGGCCGCTGCGAGGCCTGCCAGGGCGACGGCGTCATCAAGATCGAAATGCACTTCCTGCCAGACGTTTATGTCACCTGCGACGTCTGCAAGGGCAAGCGCTACGACCGCGAGACGCTGGAAGTGCGCTATCGCGACAAGAGCATCGCCGATGTGCTCGACATGACCGTCGAAGAGGCGGCGGACCTGTTCAAGGCGGCGCCGTCGATCCGCGACAAGATGCAGACGCTGGCGCGGGTCGGGCTCGGCTATGTCAAGGTCGGACAGCAGGCCACGACACTCTCGGGCGGCGAGGCGCAGCGCGTGAAATTGTCCAAGGAATTGTCGCGCCGCTCGACCGGGCGGACGCTCTATATCCTGGACGAGCCGACCACCGGGCTGCATTTCCACGACGTGAAGAAGTTGCTGGAAGTGCTGCACGAACTGGTCGAGCAGGGTAATAGCGTGGTGGTGATCGAGCATAATCTCGAAGTCATCAAGACGGCCGACTGGATCATTGACATGGGCCCGGAAGGCGGCGACGGCGGCGGGCGCATCGTCGCCCAGGGCCCGCCGGAGGCGATTTTGCGCGAGACGGCCTCCTATACCGGGCGCTTTCTCAAGGAAGTGCTGGAGCGCCGGCCCATCGACGCCGGGCCCCAACGCGCGAAAACACGCGCCTAATCGCGCGGCTTCCGGCGGCCTGCTGCTTCCGTCCTAACCGGAAGGTTGGGGCGCCTATTTTTTCGCGCCTGCGATAAAAATCATCATGAGACTCGTGAATTGCCCGTCGGCTCCCGCTATGCAAAAGTGAATTGCTGCTTTGCAAAAAAATATGTTCCCCTCAGCCGCTGTTGTGTTCACACTTGGTTCATAGACGAACGGTTTAAATAGATAGTCGACAAACGAGATCGGCCATCAGACGGATCCAGTCACGACATAGCCGCAAGGCATTCGGTTTTCTGAACGGGCGCGGTTCAACCCCCGTTCAATTGCGCCCGCCGGTTCCTCCCCCCGGCGGGCGCCTTTTCTTTCAGGCCGCTTCAGGCGCTGTCTTATAGCGTTTTCAAGCGAAGTGGATGCCGGTTCGCGTAAAGAACCGTAGGTCCGCAAAGCGAATACGCGTCAAAACAAAAACCTAGATCGTTTGATTGTTTCCATGAAACAATCAAACGATCTAGGGAATGGCGATCAGCACCGCGCCGACCAATCTCCGCTCGCCAAGCAGGATATTATAGGTCTGGCAGGCGGCGCCGGTACTCATCGGGTCGCTGGAAATGCCGAGCGCGCGCAATTTCTGCTTCAAAGCCGCCGGAACCGGCCGCAGCGACGCCCCGCAGCCGAATAGCATCAGCTCAACCGAGCCGCGCGGCAGCGCGAACAGCGGCGCGAGCGCGGCTTCATCGACTTCGGCGAAACTTTTTGGCGCAAAGGCGCGGATGCCGTCCGGCAGAGCCAGCAGCGAGCCGCGATGCGACATGCCGCCGAAGGAAAAGCCCCCGGCGCCGACGCTGTCGATCGGGAAGCGGCCGGGCAGGAAACCGTCATATTTCGGCGTCGGCGCCATCGAACGCGCTTGCCCCTCAGGCGTTGGGCGCCGGCCGGGCCGCCGCCTTGCCGGCCGGGATATCCTCGGCGGCGCGCGATTCGTTGCGCAGGCCGAGATAGATCAAAGTCGGCGAGCAGATGAAGATCGACGAATAAGTGGCGACGAAAATGCCCCACATCATCGCCAGCGAGAACGAGCGGATCACCTGGCCGCCGAAGACTACCAGCGACAGCAGCGCCAGGAATACGGTGGTCGCGGTCATCAAGGTGCGCGGCAAAACCGCATTGATCGACAGGTCGATCAACTGGTCCGTTGGCATCTTTTTGTATTTCCGCATGTTCTCGCGGATGCGGTCGAGCACCACCACGGTTTCGTTGAGCGAATAACCGACGATGGTCAGGATCGCCGCGATCGACGTGGTGTTGAATTCGAGCTGGGTGATCGAGAAGAACCCGACCGTCAGCAGCAGATCGTGCATGGTCGCGATGATCGCGGCGATGGCGAATTGCCATTCGAACCGGAACCACAGATAGGCCAGCACCGCGAAGATCGAGAGCACAACGCCGAGCGTGCCCTGCTGGACCAGTTCGCCAGAAACGCGCGGGCCGACCACTTCGACGCGGCGGAATTCGTAGGAATCGCCGAGCGCGGACTTGACCTTCTCGACCGCCGCCTGCTGCGCGGAATCGCCGCCCGGCTGCATGCCGAACCGGATTGAGGCGTCGGCGGGCGTGCCGAAGCCCTGGACTTCGAGATCGCCGAGCCCGAGATGCTCGGACAGGTCGCGAATATAGGACAGGTCGACCGTGCCCGACTTGGCCTGCACCTCCAAGAGCGTGCCGCCCGAAAAGTCGATGCCGAAATTCATGCCGACCAGCAGAAACAGCAGGACGGAAATGATCGAGAGCACGGCCGAGAAGGGATAGGACACGCGCCGGAAGCGCATGAACGGGAATTTGGTGTTTTCAGGCGCGAGGCGCAGCAGCTTCATCGCAAGGATCCCGTCAGATCGGCAGCTTGGTCGGGCGCGCGTAACGATACCACAAGGCGATCATCATCCGCGTCATGGTCACCGCGGTGACGATGGTGGTGAGAATGCCGAGCGCCAGCGAAACCGCGAAGCCGCGCACCGGGCCGGAGCCCAGGAAATAGAGAATCGCCGCGACCACGAACATGGTGACGTTGGAATCGACGATGGTGGCGAAGGCGCGGTTGAAGCCGGCGTCGAGCGCCGAAATCAGCGAACGTCCGGCATGGGATTCCTCGCGGATGCGCTCGTAGATCAGCACGTTGGAATCGACCGCCATGCCGATGGTGAGCACGATGCCCGCGATGCCGGGGAGCGTCAAAGTCGCGCGCAGCAGCACCAGGGCCGCGAAGATGAAGGAAATATGGATCAGCAGCGCGACATTGGCGAAAACGCCGAATACGCCATAGGTGATCAGCATATAGGTCACGACGAGCACCGCCGCCCAATAGGCCGCGCGCTTGCCGGCGTCGATCGAATCCTGGCCGAGGCCGGGGCCGACCGTGCGCTCCTCGACAATGTTCAGCTTGGCCGGCAGCGCGCCGGCGCGCAGCAGGATGGCGAGATTATTGGCCTGCTCAACCGTGAAGCGGCCCGAAATCTGGCCGGAGCCGCCGGTGATCGGCCCGAGAATGCGCGGCGCCGAAATGACCTTGTTGTCCAGCACGATGGCGAAGGGTCTGCCGACATTGGCCGATGTCACCTGGCCGAATTTCTGGCCGCCGCGAATATTGAAGCGGAAATTGACGACCGGCTCGCCGCTGCGCTGGTCGAAGCCTGGCTGGGCGTCGGTGAGATCCTCGCCCTGCACCATGACCTGTTTTTCGACCGGCAATTTGCCGGGCTGGTCGGCCTGGTCGAGCATGTCGACATCGGCGGGATTGGCCCCCGGCTCGCCGACCAGGCGGAATTCCAGCTTGGCGGTGGTGCCGACAATGTCCTTCAGGCGATTGGTGTCCTGCAGGCCGGGCACTTCGACCAGAATGCGGTCCGAGCCCTGGCGCTGGATGTTCGGCTCGGTGGTGCCGAGGCCGTTGACGCGGCGGTTGAGCACTTCGATGGTCTGCTCGACAGCGCGGCGGATCTTGTTGTCGATGGCGGCGTCGGTCAGGTTGAGCTTGAGCAGGCCGTCGCCGGCGTCGGAAATATCTAGGCCCGAGCCGCCCGGCCCGGCCGAAAGCTGAACCAGCCCATAGAGCTTGGGCATGATTCGCGTCCGCTCGGCGGCGTCGGGAATGCGAACCTGCACGCCGCGCGGATTGACGCCGATGCCGCCGGAAATGGCGATTTTCTCGTCGCGCAGCAGGCGGCGCAGGTCGTCGCGCAGATTTCCGGTCATGGAGCGGACGACGTCGGCGCGGTCGACTTCATAGAGCAGATGCGCGCCGCCCTGGAGGTCGAGGCCGAGCACGATGGAATTCGGCGGCAGCCAGGACGGCAGGATCGCCGCGAGCCGGGCGCGGTTGTCGGGTCCGATCATGCTGGGAAGGCAGATCAGGATGGCGATCAGGGTCGCGGCGACGGTAAGGGCGATTTTCCAGGGAGCGAAACGCATCATGGCGGGCGGCTGATTCCGTATCTTGCGCCGTCAGGCGTTGTCCTTGACCGGCTCGCCCTTGGCGCGCACTTCCGCAATGGCCGAGCGGTTCTGGCGCACGCGGACATTGGGGGCGATTTCGATCTCGATTTCGGAATCGTCGATGGTCTTGGTGACCTTGCCGATCAGTCCGCCATTGGTGACGACGGTATCGCCGCGGCGGATATTGCCGATCATGTCCTGATGCGCCTTGGCGCGCTGCTGCTGCGGACGCAGGATCAGGAAATACATGATGATCAGGATGATGCCGAACGGCGCCAGTTGCATCAGCACGTCGGCGCCGCCTGAGGCGCCCGCGGCGGACTGAGCGAAGGCCGGGGTGATGAAATTCATGTCACGCTTCCGTTCTGTTGGCGCGAACGACGCGCCGGGACAAAATCGCGCCGGACTATAGCGGCTGCAAAGCTGAAAGCAATCGTTGGCGCGCGCGAAGCTTGAGTCTTTGACCGCGCGGTCCTAAACCGGTCTCCCATTTTGACCGGAATGACCCTCATGGCCCCGCGCGACCCCTCATCGGAAGCTCAAGACACGCCCCAACTGCTCGCCCGCATCGCCGAGGCGCTGGAGCGGCTGAGCCCCCCGCCCCCGCCGCGTCCGGACCTTGCCGCCGCCGACGCCTTCGTCTGGCGCGCCGAGACGCAGACCCTCGCGCCGGTGAAGAAGGTCAGCCGCGTCGAACTTGCTCTTTTGCGCGGCGTCGCCTTTCTGCGCGACCAATTGCTGGGGAATACCGAGCGTTTCGCGCGCGGTCTGCCAGCCAATAATGTGCTGCTGTGGGGCGCGCGCGGCATGGGCAAATCCTCGTTGGTCAAGGCGGCCCATGCGGACGTTAGCGCCCGCCTTGCCGGTGCGCCCGGCTTCACGGGCCTGAAACTGATCGAGATTCACCGCGAGGATATCGAATCCCTGCCGGCGCTGATGGCCCTGCTGCGCGACGCCGACCAGCGTTTCATCATTTTCTGCGACGACCTTTCCTTCGACGGCGGCGACGCCTCCTATAAATCGCTCAAGGCGGTCCTGGAGGGCGGCGTCGAGGGGCGTCCCGCCAATGTCCTGTTCTACGCCACCTCCAACCGCCGGCATCTGCTGCCGCGCGACATGGTGGACAATGAGCGCTCCACCGCGATCAACCCCGGCGAGGCGGTCGAGGAAAAGGTTTCGCTGTCCGACCGTTTCGGCCTCTGGCTCGGCTTCCACAAATGCAGCCAGGACGATTATCTCGAAATGGTCTTCGTCTATGCGAGCCATTACGGGCTCGACGCCCCCGAGGAGCAGATCCGGGCGGAGGCGCTGGAATGGGCGATCACGCGCGCCTCGCGCTCAGGCCGCGCGGCCTTTCAATATATTCAGGACCTCGCCGGACGGCTGGGCAAGACGCTCGATTGAACGGCCTTAGCCGTCGTCGCGCGGCCTGATCGCGTCGAGCCGGGCCAGCAGGCTTGACGCGCGGCCCCGGCGCCGCTCGCGCAAGGCGGCGAGATCTTTTTCCGCGCGCGCCTCCAGGACGGCGCGAATCTCGGCCTCCGCCGCCGTCGCGGCGCTTCTGAGGGCGTCGCGCTCTTCCAGCTCGGCGCCGCGTTCCGCCAGTATCGAATCGTAAAGCGCTGCGACAGCGCCGGAATCCGAATCGTCGGCGCCAGCGAAAACAGCCTTGAGCCGCTCCGCCTCGGCCAGGCGCGCCTTGACCTTCTCGCGATGGCGGCGCTGCTTTTCAGCCCCGGTCAAGGCTGTGGGACCAAGTCTACGCATATCGGCCCAGTTGTGACGATTCGTTGTTCTTGTCAGCTTACGGCGAGGCGCGACGCCTTGGCAAACCGCGGTTCGCGCCGCCGGAACCTTTCGGCGCTAACGAAAAAGGAACATTTTGGTAGTGTCTCAGTTTGACTGATGTTCTATTTTTGTTCTATATTATGTACGCTGAGTTAGCGTGTTAGGCTGTCAAGAGGGGTTGTGGACATTTTAACCGAATCTCCCCATCTTCCCCCACAGAGGAGCCTTCCCATGCCGAAAGGCCCACAAGGACAGAAGCGCCCGGCTGATGCGATTGGCTGCGCCATTACGGTCGCCAAGATCGCCATCGGGGAAATCGAAGAGACACCCGCGCCCTCCGGCAAGACCCGTTCGGGAAAAGCTGGGGCGAAAGCGCGCGCGGAGAAATTGACCCAAGAGGAGCGGTCTGCCATCGCCAAAAAGGCGGCGGCAGGTCGGTGGAAGTGATGACGACTCTGCTATCGCGCCCTGATTATGTTAAGGTGAAGCGCGAAGTAGCCCGCATTCTTGAGGAATTTGCAATCACAGAGCCGCCAGTTGACCCTGTGCGAATTGCACGTATGCTTGGTGTAACAGTTTATTTTGTCACTTTTGAGCAGTCAAAGCAGAATATATCTGGATTTTTTGACTGCGATGAAAGGGCAATTTTCGTTAATAAAGACGAATATCCTCTTCGGCAAACTTTTACAATCGCGCATGAGCTTGGTCATAAAGTGCTTCATGAAGCGTGGGCGAAATCGAGTGACTATAGGGTTCTGTTGAGAGATTCGAACTACCAAGCTGACGAGCCACACGAAAAGGAAGCTAATGCCTTTGCTGCGCATTTGCTTGTTCCGAGGTTTATGCTTGATAAATATTATAAGCGATTGAACCTAGAGCAGCTCTCAACTCTGTTTGCAGTTTCTGTCCCAATGATAAAAAATAGGTTGGCCTTTGAATACGGGATTAGACAGGGCTGAGGCAAAAGGAGCGATTCTTAAGCGCGAGTCTGGCGACCCAGAGCTAGAAGAGACGCTTTCGAGCGCGCACCAATACCAGCTTGGCCTTACAAAAGAACAGAATCGTCAAGAGCTTTTTCATTTTCTGGAACTTGCCTCGCGTTCATTTTTGGCAAGGGATTAAGTTCGGATTCTAAATGATCTTTTTGCTTGCTAATATGATACGCAAGCATTATGTTCATTTTCATGAACAAGCTTCCGCTCGCCACTCGCGTTCAAATTCTCAGCCTTCTGTGCGAGGGCTCCTCGATGCGGTCGATATCCCGCGTCGCTGACGTGTCGATCAACACCGTCACGAAGCTGCTTGTTGACGCTGGCACCGTTTGCGCCGCTTACCATGACCAATACGTTCGCAACGTGAAATCGAAGCGCGTCCAGTGCGACGAGATTTGGTCTTTCTGCTACGCGAAGGAAAAGAACGTTGGGGCTGCGGTTGCTGCCCCGGATGGCGCCGGCGACGTTTGGACATGGACCGCGATCGACGCCGATACAAAACTGATGATTTCGTGGGGTGTGGGCGACCGCGATGCGGTTACGGGCCGCGCTTTCATGGAGGACGTTGCCAGCCGGTTAGCGTCGCGTGTTCAGCTCACGTCAGATGGTCACAGAGCTTATCTAGATGCCGTCCCTGCCGCATTTGACCAGGTTGATTTCGCCCAGCTCGTGAAGATTTATGGCCCTGCGGCTGGCGCTTCCGATGAGCGGAAATACAGCCCCGCCGAATGCAAGGGAACGAAGAAAAAGACGATCACGGGCAAGCCCGACCCGAAACATATTTCGACCAGCTACGTCGAGCGGCAAAACCTCAACATGCGGATGGGAATGCGCCGCTTCACCCGTTTGACAAACGCCTTTTCAAAAAAGATCGACAACCACGTCCACGCGCTGTCGCTCTACTTCGTGTTCTACAATTTCGTTCGCATCCACAAGTCGCTGAAAGTCAGCCCGGCGATGGCGGCGGGCGTAACCGACAAGCTCTGGGAAATTGAGGACATAGCCCAGCTCATAGAAGCGTATGAAGACCGGAAACGGGAGGCAAAGAAAAGGAAACCCGCCAAGTAGGCGGGTTTTTTATTGACGGAGGCGTTAATGCGATTCATCGCCAGTGATGAACCGGAAGCTGCGTTGCTGCGGTTGTGTGACCGTCATTTTAATGAAACCGCTGCCGGACGACCCGCCAAAGCTGTTGAACATGCCCCTGACGAGTTTATCAGCATGGTATTCGCCAGCTTCACGAATAACGTTTTCGAAGGTGTCGTTCGCCCCGCAGGTCGGACAGGAAAAAACGTCATTGGGCTGCGGATCAGCCGGTCCTTCGAGCGCCACGTGGCAGCTTGCGCAAAGGATTTTATGATTAGAAGTGCTCATAGCGTTCGCCTTCTGCAATAAGAAAGCCCCAGTCTGAGAGGACTGGGGCCAACGCGCTTAGAACAAACGACCCTGCGCAAGCAGATCGGGGAAGCGGTCCCCTTTCAGCACTTCGCAGACGCGGCCCTGGTTCACACCGTAATGGGCGGCGATCTGGTGTTGGGCCATTCCGGCGTCCCGCATTCGATGGAACATCGCGGCCATGTCGCGCGTGACCGGAGGCGATTTCCGACGACGCGGAAACGGGATAATCGTTTTGTTTTCAGGGGTATCGGACTCGGAAGACATGCTGATGTTTTCCTTTTGGAATCAGCACTTTCCGCTTGCCTTGGGACTCACCGCATGGCAATGTTCCGGTGTCTAGGCGGGCATTGTTTGCGGCGAGTCTTCGAGCAATCGAAAAGCTGTTACAGTGACCACGAGAAGGGGTGCGCCGGGTTCTCTTGGCCACCCCTTTTTCGTGCGCCGACGCGTGAATCGAATCGGTTCGCCATTTTCAACTCACCGATGATGACGAGTCTAGGAAATCCTTAAGATTTTCGGGTTTTACAACGGAATTGGGGATTTTGGGGACAAACGCCAATTCCCGCTTCTTTTCCGCTTTTCTTTTCCGCGACTCGTCAATTAGCCCTTGTGGGAATGGTGTGGAAAACTTTCCAGCCGCACCATTATCAAGCAAAAATTTCATTTACTCAAACTGAGACACTACCAACATTTTTATTGCAGAACTAAGCGCGAACATCTATGGTCTGTTCATGATTTGTCTAAGCCGATTCTAGCAGCCGGCGAGGGATATTCAGCGGACAAGCAAAACGAGACGGGCGCGACCATGCTAACCAAGAAACAAAGCGAATTGCTGCGCTATATTCATGAGCGCCTGAAGGAAACCGGCGTGCCGCCCTCGTTCGACGAGATGAAGGACGCTTTGGACCTGCGGTCCAAGTCGGGCATTCACCGCTTGATCATGGCGCTGGAGGAGCGCGGTTTCATTCGTCGCCTGCCCAATCGCGCGCGGGCGCTGGAAGTGTTGCGGCTACCCGAATCCGCCACGCCATCCGCGCCGCGCGCCGGTCGCTTCGCGCCAAGCGTGATCGAGGGCAATCTCGGCAAATCGCGCCCGGTGACGGCCGGCGATCCCGGCGATTTCAACCAGACGGTCGCCATTCCGGTCATGGGCCGGATCGCCGCCGGCACGCCGATTTCGGCGCTACAGACCCGTTCCCATTCGATCGCCTTGCCGCCGGACCTCCTGTCCAATGGCGAGCATTACGCGCTTGAAGTGCGCGGCGATTCGATGATCGAGGCCGGCATTCTCGACGGCGACACCGTCGTCATCAAGAAACAAGATACGGCCGAATCGGGCGATATTGTCGTGGCGCTGATCGACGACGAGGAGGCCACCTTGAAGCGCTTGCGCAAGCGCGGCGCCTCGATCGCGCTGGAGGCCGCCAATCCGGCCTATGAAACCCGCATTTTCGGGCCGGACCGCGTCAATATCCAGGGCAAGCTGGTCAGTCTCGTCCGGAAATATTGAAGCCGGGCGACGGCTTCGCGCGCCTCTGTCTTTATTCGGCGGGCTCTTCGGGCGGATCGTCCGGCGCGGGAGCGTTTCGGGGCGCCGCCGCGCCTGTGGGCGTGGGGATCGGCGTCGATGTGCGGCCGCGCGGGGCGCGCGACCAGGGGCGGTCTTCGCCGGGCGCGCGCGCCATGCGCCAGACCGGCCCCGCCGCCGAAGTCGGGCTCGACCCTTGTCCCGCGACTTGCGTTTCCGGCGCGAAGGTCAGCGTGACCGCTCCGGTTTCGGCGAGCCTGCGGCGATCCAGCAGGATTTTCGGCGCGCAGGAGCGTGGCGCATAGAGCGGCGAGATCACCACTTGCGCCCGCGCGCAATCCTCGTGGAAGGCCGAAGGGTCGAGCACCAGGGCGGCGTAATCGCCATTGCGCAGCACGCCGACGCAGCCTTGCGCGTCGCAGCGCCACGCTTTTTCCGTTTCCGCGCCGGGGCGGAGATCGGCGTCGGCCCGCAGCCATTGCTCCGCCGCGAAGGCGTTGTTCCTTTTGCCGAGAATGGTCAGCATCCCGTCGGCGTCGCGCAGCGCCGCGAGATCGCCGGTTGGCGCCACCGCGAGGTCCAAACGCCCGCCACTCGCCGCGCCCATCAAGCCCAGCGCCAGAAAGGGCAAGGCGGTGAGCTTCATCGTCCAGCTTCGCCACAACACGGCCGACAGCACCGCGAGCGCCAGGCCGAGAATGGCCCAGGGCGCGAAGGCCGGCAGCGCCAGCGTGGCGCCGGGCGCGTCGCCAATCCAGCGCGCGACGGTCATAATCATGGCGATGCCGGCGCCGAGATAGCTCCAGACCCAGCCGTCGAGGCCGAATGGATAGAGCAGCGAGCCAAGCAGCGCCGCCGGCACGGCGAACAGTTCGATCATCGCGAGCGTCAGCGGATTGCCGATCAGCACATAGGGGCTGAGTTCGTGGAAATCATTGGCCATGAAGGACGCGGTGGCCGAGGTCGCGCAAAAGGTCGCGATCAGGGCGCCGAACACGCCGTGGCGACTCATCTCTCGGACGTGAACGGCGAGACCATTCGCCTCCTTCTCCGCCTCGGTTCCGATCGCCTCGACAGGCATCGCCGGCCGGCGCGCGGCGGCGCGCGTTTCATAGACCGCGACCAGAGCGGCGACGGCGGCGAAGGAAAGCTGGAAACTGGCGCCCAGCAAAGCCTCGGGCTCCAGCGCGATCACCGCCAGCGCGGCGAAGGCCAGATTGCGCATGGTCAGCGTCGGGCGATCCGCCAGAACTGCCCCGAGCAGGATCAGCGTCATGAACAGAGCGCGCTCCGAGCCGACCCGCGAACCGGTGAACAGGCCATAGGCCAGCGCGGCGGCCATGGCCAGCGCCGCCGCCCATTTCTTGATCGGATAGTTCAGCGCCAGAACCGGGAACAAAGCCAGCAGACCGCGCAGGCCGACGAAGAAGATCCCCGCCACCAGGGTCATCTGCACGCCGGAAATGGTGATGATGTGGAAGATCCCGGCCTTGCGGATGGTCTCCCGCGCCGCCTCGGACAAGAGGTCGCGTTTGCCCGTGACCATGGCCGCGCCGATCGCGCCATTATCGCCGCCGATCGCATTATAAACCCGCAGGGCGAGCGCGTCGCGGGCGCGGTCAACCGCCGCGAAAAAGCGCAGCGTCCAAGCCGCCGGCTCGGGCGCGGGCGACGCCTCGGCCCGGCCCAGAACATTGCCGACCCCGCCGATGCGCTGGAAATAAGCGTCGCGGGCGAAATCATAGCCGCCGGGCAAAGCGGCATGGGCCGGCGGCAGCAGTCGCGCCTTGACGACGAGAAAATCGCCGGCGGCGAAGGCGGGGATGCCGCGCGAAGTCAGCCGCACGCGAAACGGCGTGCGCTCCGGCGCCAGCCCCTCGGCTTCGGTCACGCGCAACAGGAAGCGCGCGCCCTGAACGCGATAATCGACTTCCTCTACGAAGCCGGCGATCTCGCCGATGAAAGCGCGCTCCAATATGGGCGCGTCCACCCGCGCGGCGCGCCAGCCGCCGGCGAACTCGCCAGCGGCCATGGCCGCGAGCCCAACGAATAAAACCGATAACACGCGCCGAGACCGCGCCGCATAGGCCAAAGCCGAAAAGACCACGACGGCCGCGCCGACGATCCACAGCACGGGCTCGGTCGCGGCGGCGAGGTAGAAGATCGCGCCCGCTCCGGCTCCGACGGGCAGCCAGAGAAAGGGGCGGCGCAGCGCCCATTCCTCCTCCAGCGCCGCGCCGAGGCGGCGGAACAGGCCGGCGAGCGCGTCGCGCGGCGAGGCTCCGGCCCGCGCGGCGGCGCCGAAAACCCTGCCCGTCAGGCCCTTCGCCACCCCTCCGGGCAGGGACGCCATGCAATTCCCCTTTTTTTGCCGCCGACGCCCATGCTACACGAACGCGCCGCGGCAAGGCCACGCTCCTTTGCGCCATAACCCCGCGCCGCATCAGGTTTTCTCCCCATGTCCCAATCCGTCGTCACGCGCTTCGCCCCCTCGCCCACCGGCTACCTGCATATCGGCGGCGCGCGCACCGCTCTGTTCAACTGGCTGCTGGCCCGCCAGACCGGCGGCAGGATGCTGCTGCGCATCGAGGACACCGACCGCGAGCGCTCCACCGATTCCGCCATAGGCGCGATCATCGACGGCATGAAATGGCTGGGCCTCGACTGGGACGGCGACACGATCTACCAATTCGCCCGCGCCGACCGCCATCGCGAGGTCGCCGAGCAATTGCTCGCCAGGGGCGCCGCCTATAAATGCTATGCGTCGCCGCAAGAGCTCGAAGAAATGCGCGAGACCGCCCGCAAGGAGGGCCGCCCGCCGCGTTATGACGGGCGCTGGCGCGACCTCGGCGGCACGGAAGCCGAATCGCGGGCCATCGCGGAAGGCCGCAAGCCGGTGGTGCGCCTGAAGGCGCCGCGCGAGGGCGAGACCGTGATCGAGGACAAGGTCCAGGGAACGGTCACCTTCCCGAACAAGGATCTCGACGATCTGGTGCTGCTGCGTTCCGACGACACGCCGACCTATATGCTGGCCGTGGTGGTGGACGATCACGACATGGGCGTGACCCAGATCATTCGTGGCGACGATCACCTTACCAATGCCGCGCGGCAGACCCATATCTATCAGTCGATGGGCTGGGACATCCCGGCCTTCGCCCATATTCCGCTGATCCACGGGCCGGACGGCGCCAAAATGTCCAAGCGTCACGGCGCGCTGGGCGTCGACGCCTATCGCGCCATGGGCTACCTCCCCGAGGCCCTGCGCAATTATCTGGCGCGGCTCGGCTGGAGCCAGGGCGATCGCGAATTCTTCTCCACGCCGGAGCTGACCGAGGCTTTTTCGCTCGCGCAGGTGCATCGCTCGCCGGCGCGGTTCGATTATGTGAAGCTCGAAAATATGAACGGCCATTACATGCGGGCGATGGACGACAGCGCCTTGCTGGAGCAGTTCATCGCCGCCCTGCCCTATCTGCCCAACGGCCCGGACATTGCGGCCAAGCTGGACGAGACCAGGAAGGCGCAACTCGCCCGGGCGATGGCCGGCCTCAAGGAGCGCGCGAAAACCCTGATCGAACTTGCCGAAGGGGCGCAATTCCTGTTCGCGCAGCGGCCGCTTTCCTATGACGAAAAGGCGCGTGACTTGCTCGGCGAGTCCGGGCGCGCCCATCTCGCGGCGCTGTCGCCGCGCCTCGCCGCCTTGCCCGAATGGACCGCCGTCGCGGCCGAATCCGCCGTGCGCGCCTATGTCGCCGACAGCGGCGCCAAACTCGGCCAGGTCGCCCAGCCGTTGCGGGCCGCTCTGACCGGCCGCGCCACCTCGCCGGGCATTTTCGACGTGCTGGAAACGCTCGGCCGCGAAGAGAGTTTAGGCCGCATTGACGACGCCGCCGCGTGAGGCGGCGCCCCCTTGGTTTAAGGGATTGTCATCTTGAACCAGCGCCGACAATGGGCTAGTCATGTGCAGCGCACAAATTTTATGCGTTTTCCGTGGGTTTCCGTCCGGCCACGCGGCCTGAGGGAAGGCGGAACGCGGTCTGCAGCGTCAGCGAGAAGGCGAGTCTCATGAGCGAAACGGGCAAGTTTATTTTTGGCGACAAGACCGTGGAAATGCCGATCAAGCACGGCTCCATTGGCCCGGCTGTCGCGGATATCGCCAAATTATACGGCCAGACCGGCATGTTCACCTATGATCCGGGCTTCACCTCGACGGCGAGCTGTGAATCCAAGATCACCTTCATCGACGGCGACGAGGGCGTCCTGCTCTATCGCGGCTATCCGATCGAACAGCTCGCCGAACATGGCGACTTCCTGGAAAGCTGCTATCTGCTGCTTTATGGCGAATTGCCGACCGTCCAGCAGAAGGCCGATTTCGACTATCGCATCACGCGCCACACCATGGTGCATGAGCAGATGGCGAAATTCTTCACCGGCTTCCGCCGCGACGCCCATCCGATGGCGGTGATGGTGGG
>NZ_JAYSBG010000049.1:0-15195 GCF_041915505.1 Rhodoblastus sp.
TTTCCGCGCCTTTCATCCGTCGCCCGGTCGCGACCACTCTGCTCACGGCGGCGATCGCCTTGTCCGGCGCGCTGGCCTTTTTCATGCTGCCGGTGGCGCCGCTGCCGCAGGTCCAGATCCCGACCATTACGGTGAGCGCGTCTCTGCCCGGCGCGAGCCCGGAAACCGTCGCCAATAGCGTGGCCCAGCCGCTCGAACGCCATCTGGGGCAGATCGCCGACGTCACCGAAATGACCTCGACGTCCAGCCTCGGCCAGACCCGCGTGGTGCTCCAGTTCGGCCTCAGCCGCGATATCGACGGCGCCGCGCGCGACGTGCAGGCGGCCATCAACGCCGCTCACGCCGACCTGCCGACCGCTCTGCGCCAGAACCCGACCTATCGCAAGGTCAACCCGTCCGACGCGCCGGTCCTCATTCTCAGCCTGACCTCGAAGACGCTGACGCGCGGCCAGCTCTATGACGCCGCCAGCAATGTGCTGCAGCAGCGCATCTCCCAGCTTCCGGGGATCGGGCAGGTCATCGTCGGCGGCTCGACCCTGCCGGCCGTGCGTGTCGAGCTGAACCCGCAGGCTTTGTTCAAATATGGCATTGGCCTCGAAGACGTGCGCGCGGCGCTGGCCTCGGCCAACGCCAATGCGCCCAAGGGCGCGATCGAGCAGGACGAGCGCCATTACCAGATCTACACCAACGATCAGGCCTCCCATGCCGAGGATTACAGGCCGCTGGTGATCGCCTATCGCAACGGCTCGGCGGTGCGGCTGTCCGATGTCGCCACCGTGGTCGATTCGGTCGAGGACCTGCGCAACGCCGGCTTCGCCAATGGCGTTCCCTCCGTGCTGGCGATCCTGACCGCCGAGCCCGGCGCCAATATTATCGAGACCGTCGACGCGGTGAAGGCCGAACTGCCCTATCTGCAGGCGGCGCTGCAGGGCGACATCACGCTCAGGACGGTGATCGACCGCTCGACGACCATCCGCGCGTCGCTGCGCGACACCGAAATCACCTTGCTGATCGCGGTCGGCCTGGTGACCCTGGTGGTCTATCTGTTCCTCGGCAACGCCCGCGCCACGCTCGCGCCGAGCATCGCCGTTCTGGTCTCGATCGTCGGCACGTTCGGGGCGATGTATCTGATCGGCTACAGCCTCAACATCCTGTCGCTGATGGCCCTGACCATCGCCACCGGCTTTGTCGTGGACGACGCCATCGTCGTGGTCGAAAATATCGAGCGCCATATCGAAGCCGGCATGGAGACGGTCGAGGCAGCGATTCTCGGCGCCAAGGAGGTCGGCTTCACCGTCCTGTCCATCACCCTGTCGCTGCTCGCGGTGTTCACGCCGATCCTGTTCATGGGCGGAATCGTCGGCCGGTTCTTCCGCGAATTCGCGATGACGCTGTCCATCGCGATTCTGATTTCTCTGGTGATCTCGCTCACCACCACGCCCATGCTTTGCGCCTTGTTCATGCGCCGGAGTCAGCCGGACGCGAACGGCGCCAAGAAGCGGCATTTCTTCGAAGGCGTCTTCGAGCGCATCCAGGCGGCCTATGGCCGCTCCCTGTCCTGGGCTTTGCGTCACTCGCTGTTCGTCGTCATCGCCCTGTTCGCGACCATCGGCCTCAATTTCTACCTCTACGGCCATATCAGCAAAGGCCTGTTTCCGCAGCAGGACACGGGCCGCCTGATGGGCATGCTGGAGGCCGACCAGAGCATTTCCTTCGAAAGCGTCAGGGACAAGCTCGCGGAAATGATCGCCATCGTGAAAGCCGATCCCGCCGTGGAGAACGTGGTCGGCTTCACCGGCGCGGGCGCGGGACCGGGCGGCGCCACCAATCAGGCGCGCGTCTTCGCGGCGCTGAAGCCCTTGTCCGAGCGCAAGATCAGCATTGACGAAGTGATTGCCCGGCTGCGCGGCAAGCTGTCCCATGTGCCGGGCGGACGACTGTTCTTCCAGGCGTTCCAGGACGTCAATCCGAGCGGCCGGCAGAGTTCGTCGCAATATCAATATACGCTCTACGCCGAGGACACGGCCGCGCTTTACGAATGGGCGCAGAAGCTGACGGACGCGCTGATCCAGCGCGGCAAGCTCAAGGACGTGACCTCGGACCAGAAGATCCGTTCGCTCGAAACCGACCTCGTCATCGACCGCGACGCCGCCTCGCGCTACGGCCTGACGGCCGCCATGATCGACAACACGCTGTACGACGCCTTCGGCCAGCGCCAGGTCTCGACCATTTTCGCGGCGATCAACCAATATCACGTCATCATGGAGATCGACCCGCGCTACACCCAGCGCCCGTCGATGCTCGACGAGATCTATATCTCCACCGCCGGCGGCGCGGCCAATGCGGTGGCCACCACCAGCCTGCCCGGCGGCGCCGTCACCAAGAAGGCCGAGTCCGGCGCCAGCGCGACGACGGCGCAGGCGGGCTCGGCCAGCCTCGATTCCGCCCGCAACGCCGCAATCAATGCGCTGGCCGCCTCGGGCAAGAGTTCGGCCTCCGCCGGCGCCGCCGTGAGCACGACCAAGGAGACCATGATCCCGCTGTCGGCGATCGCCCATTACCGGCGCGGCAATGCGCCGCTCTCGATCAACCACGAAGGCCCCTTCGTCACCACGACCATTTCCTTCAACCTCGATCCCAAGGATTCGCTCAGCGACGCCTTGGCCGAGATCCATGCGACCGAGGCCGAAATCCACATGCCGATCACCGTGCATGGCGCAGCCTCTGGCTCGGCGCTGGTGTTCGTGGGCTCGTTTTCGACACTGCCTCTGCTGTTCGCCGCCGCCATTCTCGCGATCTATATCGTGCTGGGCATTCTCTACGAGAGCACCATCCACCCCATCACGATCCTGTCGACCCTGCCTTCCGCCGGCGTCGGCGCCCTGCTCAGCCTGTGGCTGTTCCATATCCAGTTCGACATCATCGCCGCCATCGGCGTGATCCTGCTGATCGGCCTGGTGAAGAAGAACGCGATCATGATGGTCGATTTCGCCATCACCGAAAAAAGAACCCGCAACGCCAGCTCGTTCGACGCGATCTACCAGGCCTGCCTGCTGCGCCTGCGGCCGATCCTGATGACCACGTCCGCCGCTTTGCTCGGCGCGCTGCCGCTGGCGATCTCCTTCGGCGAGGGCGGCGAAATGCGCCGCCCGCTCGGCGTCTCGATCATCGGCGGCCTGATCGTCAGTCAGATTCTGACGCTCTACACCACGCCCGTGGTCTATCTTTACCTTGACCGTTTCAGCCTTTGGTTGGATGCGAAGCGCCAGGCCTTTCAGCGCCGCCCGTCGCCGCCCGAGGCCGCGCCCGCGCAAAACGGCTGACGCCTCGGCCCTTGTCGCCGTAAAAGGCCGCCCTATATCAATAAATTGACGTCCCGCGCGGCGCGCCGGAGAGACAACGCCTTTCTCCGGGGAGGCGCAAAACTGACGTCCATTTTGATAGATATGGTCTATCAATTCTTCAAAAAAAATAATTTGCGGAACCCCTGCGCCTGCCGCACAAATTATCCCTTACCTGCACGCAAAAGAAGCAGGGCCTGGAGGAAGCGCATGACTGTTCCGGTCGCCTGGGACGAATCTATCGCCCGTGATCTGATCGCCGAGCGATCGGCGCTCGAAGGGGCGATGCTGCCCATCCTGCACGCGTTGCAGGAAAAATTCGGCTATGTCGATTCGCGCGCCGTCACGATGGTCGCGAGCGAGCTGAATCTCTCGCGCGCAGAGGTGTTTGGCGCGATTTCCTTCTATCACGATTTCAAGCGCCAGCCGCCGCTCGGCCACAGCATCAAGCTCTGTCGCGCCGAAGCCTGCCAGGCGCGCGGCGCCGAAGAACTGGTCGCCCATCTGGAACAATCCCTGGGCGCCAAAATCGACGGCGGCTATCACAATGGCGTGAGCGTCGAGACGGCTTATTGCCTCGGCAATTGCGCGCTCGGCCCCAACGCGCTGCATGACGGCGAAATCTTCGGCCGGCTCGATCCGCAGAGCCTCGACGCGCTTTACGCCGCCGTCGCGCGCAAGGCGGGAGTCCGTCAATGAGCATCCGAATCTATGTGCCGCGCGACGCAGCCGCCCTTTCGGTCGGCGCGGAGGCGGTCGCTGAGGCTTTCCGCCGCGAGGCGCAAGCGCGCGGCGAGGCGGTCGAGATCATCCGCAACGGCTCGCGCGGCATGTTCTGGCTTGAGCCTCTGGTCGAGGTTGAAACGCCGGAAGGCCGCATCGGCTATGGTCCGGTCGCGGCGCGCGACGTCCCTGCCCTGTTCGAGGCCGGCGCATTGCGCGGCGGCGCGCACGCCCTGCGCGTCGGCCGGATCGAGGATCTCGACTGGATGAAGCGCCAGCAGCGCCTGACCTTCGAGCGCATCGGCGTGATCGATCCGCTCTCGCTGTCGGATTATTGCGCGCATGGCGGCCTCAAGGGCCTGAAAAAGGCGCTGGCGCTTTCGCGCGAGGACGTGGTCGACCAGGTGCTGAAATCCGGCCTGCGCGGCCGTGGCGGCGCCGGTTTCCCGGCCGGCATCAAGTGGAAGACCGTCCACGACGCCGAAGCCGACCGCAAATATGTCGTCTGCAACGCCGACGAAGGCGACAGCGGCACCTTCGCCGACCGCATGATTTTCGAAGGCGATCCCTTCATGCTGATCGAAGGCATGGCCATCGCCGCCTATGCCGTCGGCGCGACCAAGGGCTTCATCTATCTGCGCTCCGAATATCCGCACGCGGCCATTGCGATGGAAAACGCGATCCAGCAGGCGGAACAGGCCGGCTGGATCGGCCAGGACGCCTTCGGCCGCAACCGGCCGTTCCATCTCGAATTGCGCATCGGCGCCGGCGCCTATATCTGCGGCGAGGAGACCTCGCTGCTGGAAAGCCTTGAAGGCAAGCGCGCGCTCGTCCGCGCCAAGCCGCCCCTTCCCGCGCTCTCCGGCCTGTTCGGCAAGCCGACCCTCATCAACAATGTCCTGACGCTCGCCGCCGTTCCCTACATTCTCTCGGAAGGCGCCAAGGCCTATGCGGATTTCGGCATGGGCCGTTCGCGGGGCACGCTCCCGGTCCAGCTCGGCGGCAATGTCTTGCGCGGCGGGCTGATTGAATTGGCCTTCGGCATTTCGCTGCGCGAGATCATCGAGGGCTTTGGCGGCGGCACGGCCAGCGGCCGCCCGATCCGCGCGGTTCAGGTCGGCGGCCCGCTCGGCGCCTATCTCACCGACCGCGATCTCGACATGCCGATGGATTACGAGACGCTCGCCGCCAATCGCGCCATGCTCGGCCACGGCGGCATCGTCGTGTTCGACGACACCGTCAATATGGCGAAAATGGCGCGTTTCGCCTTCCATTTCTGCGCCAAGGAAAGCTGCGGCAAATGCACCCCCTGCCGCATCGGGGCGGTGCGCGGCGAGGAGACGATCGAGAAGATCATCGCCGGCCGCAATGTCGAGGCCAATCTCGCCATTGTGCGCGACCTTTGCGACGTGATGACCGCCGGCTCGCTCTGCGCCCACGGCGGCCTCACCCCCATGCCCGTAATGTCCGCGATCGACCGCTTCCCCGAGGATTTCGTCCCGGCCGAGCGCAAGACCGCCGCCGAATAGGAGCGCCCTATGAGCCTCATTCAGGAAATCGACTTCGGCACGCCAATCCGCGTCGCCGAACAGCAGGTCACCCTTATCATCGACGGCGAGTCGGTCACCGTGCCCGCCGGAACCTCGGTGATGGCCGCCGCCATGTCGCGCGGCGTGAAGGTCCCGAAACTCTGCGCCAGTGACAATCTGGAGCCGTTCGGCTCCTGCCGCCTGTGCCTGGTCGAGATCGAAGGCCGGCGCGGAACGCCCGCCTCCTGCACCACGCCGGCGGAACAGGGCATGGTGGTGCGCACCCAGAGCGAGCGGCTCGCCAAGCTGCGTCGCGGCGTGATGGAGCTCTATATCTCCGATCACCCGCTCGACTGCCTGACCTGCTCGGCCAATGGCAATTGTGAATTGCAGGATGCGGCGGGCGAGGTCGGCCTGCGCGAAGTCCGCTACGGCTATCAGGGCGAAAACCATCTCGAAGATCAGAAAGATCTCTCAAATCCCTATTTCGCCTATGATCCGTCGAAATGCATCGTCTGCAGCCGCTGCGTGCGCGCCTGCGAAGAGGTGCAAGGCACTTTCGCGCTCACCATCGAGGGGCGCGGCTTCGACTCGCGCGTAAAACCCGGCCCAACCGATTTCATCAATTCCGAATGCGTCTCCTGCGGCGCCTGCGTGCAAGCCTGCCCGACCGCGACGCTGATCGAAAAGAGCGTGGTCGAACGCGGCCAGCCGGAACATTCGCTGGTCACCACCTGCGCCTATTGCGGCGTCGGCTGCTCATTCAAGGCGGAAATGCGCGGCGAAGAGCTGATCCGCATGGTCCCCTACAAGGCCGGTCAGGCCAATGAGGGCCATTCCTGCGTCAAGGGCCGCTTCGCCTATGGCTATGCGACCCACAAGGACCGCATGCTCAAGCCGATGATCCGCGAGAAGATCACGGATCCGTGGCGCGAGGTGAGCTGGGATGAGGCCATCGCCTACAGCGCCAGCGAATTGAAGCGCATCCAGGCCAAATATGGCCGCGAATCCATCGGCGCGATCACGTCCTCGCGTTGCACCAATGAAGAAGTCTTCGTGTTGCAGAAGCTGGTCCGCGCCGCCTTCCGCAACAACAATGTCGACACCTGCGCCCGCGTCTGCCATTCGCCGACCGGCTATGGCCTCAAGACCACGCTCGGCACTTCCGCCGGCACGCAGGATTTCAAATCGGTCGATCAGGCCGATGTGATGCTGGTCATCGGCGCCAATCCGACCGACGGCCATCCGGTGTTCGGTTCGCGCATGAAGAAGCGCCTGCGCGCCGGCGCCCGGCTGATCGTGGCCGATCCGCGAGCCATCGATCTCGTGCGCACGCCCCATGTGAAGGCCAATTATCATCTCCAGCTCAAGCCGGGGACCAATGTCGCCTTGCTCAATTCGATCGCGCATGTGGTCGTCACCGAAGGGCTGGTGAACGAGGCTTACGTTCGCGAGCGCTGCGATCTGGAAGCCTTCGAAAGCTGGGCGCGCTTCGTCGCTTTGGCCGCGAATTCGCCGGAGGAAATGGAGCAATATACCGGCGTTCCCGCGCAGGACGTGCGCGCCGCAGCGCGGCTCTACGCCAGCGTGAAAAACGCCGCGATCTTCTATGGTCTCGGCGTCACGGAGCATAGCCAGGGCTCGACCACCGTGATGGCGCTCGCCAATCTGGCCATGGCCACCGGCAATATCGGCCATGTCGGCGCCGGCGTGAACCCGCTGCGCGGACAGAACAACGTGCAGGGCTCCTGCGACATGGGCTCGTTCCCGCATGAATTGTCGGGCTATCGCCATGTCTCGGACGACGCCACCCGCGAAATGTTCCAGTCGCTGTGGGGCGTGGAGATCGACGACGAGCCGGGCCTGCGCATTCCCAACATGATCGACGAGGCCATGGCCGGGAATTACATGGGCCTGTTCGTGCAGGGCGAGGACATCGCCCAATCCGATCCCAACACCCAGCACATCACCTCCGGCCTGGAGGCGATGGAATGCGTGATCGTGCAGGACCTGTTCCTGAACGAGACCGCCAAATTCGCCCATATTTTCCTGCCCGGCTGCTCCTTCCTCGAAAAGGACGGCACCTTCACCAATGCCGAGCGCCGCATCAATCGCGTCCGCAAGGTGATGGCGCCCATGTGCGGCAAGGACGAATGGCGCGTCTTCATCGAACTCGCCAAGGCCATGGGCTATGAGATGGATTATTCCCATCCGTCCGAGATCATGGACGAGATCGCCCGCCTGACTCCGACTTTCGCCGGCGTCAGCTATTCCAAGCTCGACGAGCTGGGCTCGGTACAATGGCCGTGTAACGACAAGGCGCCCTATGGCACGCCGCTGATGCATGTCGACCGCTTCGTCGGCGGCAAGGGCCATTTCATGCTGACCGAATATGTGCCGACCCAGGAGCGCAGCGGACCGCGTTATCCGCTGATCCTGACCACCGGCCGCATCCTGTCGCAATATAATGTCGGCGCGCAGACCCGTCGCACCGAGAACGGCTTCTGGCACAAGGAAGACGTGCTCGAAATCCATCCGTTCGACGCCGAGCAGCGCGGCATTGTCGATGGCGATCTGGTGTCGCTGCACAGCCGCGTCGGCGATACGGCGTTGCGAGCGAAGGTCTCCGACAGGATGCAGCCGGGCGTGGTCTATACGACATTCCATCATCCTGGCTCCGGGGCCAATGTCGTGACCACCGACAATTCCGATTGGGCCACCAATTGCCCGGAATATAAGGTCACGGCCGTCGAGGTCCGCCGCTCCAACGCGCTTTCGCCCTGGCAGGAGCGCAACGCCGAGGAGGACGTGTCGCTGCGGAGAATCCTGGAGGCCACGCCGGATGCCGCCGAATGACCGCCCGCCGGCGTCGATCCTGGCGCAGGCGCTCCGGCTTGATTCCGCTAGCGGGCTCGCGATCCCCTCGCAAAGGGCGATCGCGACCGAAATTCCGGTGAGCGTCATCTATGGCGACGCGCCCTATGCCGTGATGATGGCGAGCCCCGGCGATTCCGAGGATTTCGCCTATGGCTTCAGCCTGACCGAAGGCCTCATCCGCGCCGCGAGCGAGATCCGCTCGGTCAAGGTCGGGCCTCAGGCCAAGGGCCTCGCGCTGGAGATCGAACTGGCGCCGGGGCGGTTCCGCGAACATCTCGCCCGCCGCCGCTCCATCGCCGGCCGCACCTCCTGTGGCCTGTGCGGCGTCGAGACCGTCGATCAACTGCCGCAGGCCGAAAAGCTCAACCGCGCGCCACCCATCGCGGCGCGGGCGATTTTTTCGGCTCTCGCCAATCTCGACCGCAACCAGAAGCTCAACGCCTTGACCCATGCGGTCCATGCCGCCGCCTTCTGCTCGCGCGAGGGCGCCATTCGCGCCGTGCGCGAGGATGTCGGCCGCCACAATGCGCTCGACAAGCTGATCGGCGCCCTGATCCGCGAGGGCGTCTCGCCGCGCGAGGGCTTCATTCTCGTCACCAGCCGCGCCTCGTTCGAAATGGTCGAGAAGACGGCGATCTTCGGCGCGACCACGCTGGTCGCCATTTCGGCGCCGACCTCGCTGGCGATCGAGCGGGCCGAGGCGCTCGGCCTGACGCTCGCAGCGATCGCCCGGTCCGACAGTTTGATGGTTTTTTCTGGCGCCCTCGACGCGAATGACGGCGCCGGTCCGGAGGTTGCCGCGTCATGAACCAGGAATCGCATCATTTCGCCCAGAACGACATCAACGCCAGACTGATTCGCATGGGCAGCGAGATCGCGGCTTATTTCCACGCCTATCCGGAGGACAAGGCGGTCGAGGCCATCGCCAGCCATATCAATCATTTCTGGACGCCAAAAATGCGCGAGGATTTCCTCGCCGCCGCCGCGGAGCCGGGGCAGGTCCTGCCGCCTCTGCTCGCCGCGGCGCGCGAGGGCATAAAGCGAAAAAAGATAAAATAACAAAATAAAACAAAATACTGGGAGGACTATATGACAAGCGCCCTGAGGCTCGACGCGCAAGGCGCGCCGGGCTTGCTCGATCGTGAGGCCACCATCGCCAAGCCCGGGTTCAACCGCTGGCTGGTCCCGCCGGCGGCCCTCGCGATCCATCTCTGCATTGGCATGGCCTATGGCTTTTCGGTGTTCTGGCTCCCCTTGAGCCAGGCCATCGGCGTCCGCAAGCCTGTCGCCTGCCCGGCCGACGCCGGTTTCATGACCACTTTGTTCACGACGACCTGCGACTGGAAGGTCGCCGATCTCGGCTGGATGTTCACGCTTTTCTTCGTGCTGCTGGGCTCCTCCGCCGCGATCTGGGGCGGTTGGCTGGAACGCGCCGGCCCCCGCAAGGCGGGTGTCGTCGCGGCCTTCTGCTGGGCTGGCGGCCTGCTGCTCGGCGCGCTCGGCGTCTACCTGCACCAGCTCTGGCTGCTGTGGCTCGGCCCGGGTGTGATCGGCGGCGTGGGCCTCGGACTTGGCTATATCTCTCCCGTCTCGACCCTCATCAAATGGTTTCCCGACCGGCGCGGAATGGCGACCGGCATGGCCATCATGGGCTTCGGCGGCGGCGCGATGATCGGCTCGCCGCTCGCGGCCATGCTGATGAACCATTTCAAGACCCCGACCGAAGTTGGCGTCTGGCAGACCTTCATCGTGCTCGGCTGCGGCTATTTCGTCTATATGATGGCCGGCGCCTTCGGCTATCGCGTGCCCCCGCATGGCTGGCGGCCGGAAGGCTGGGCCCCGCCGGCGACCACCAAGAAAATGGTCGCGACCGGCAACGTCCATCTCAACGACGCGTTGAAAACCCCGCAATTCTGGCTGATCTGGGCGGTGCTGTGCCTGAACGTCTCGGCCGGCATCGGCGTGCTGGGCATGGCCTCGCCGATGTTGCAGGAGATTTTCGGCGGCGCCCTGCTCGGCAAGCCGGAACTCGGCTTCGCCGCGCTCGACGCCGGGCAGAAAGCCTCCATCGCGGTGATTGCGGCGGGCTTCGCCGGCCTGCTCTCGCTGTTCAACATCGCCGGCCGTATTTTCTGGGCCTCGATGTCGGATCATCTGGGCCGCAAGCTGACCTATTTCATCTTCTTCGGCCTCGGCATCGCGCTTTACGCCAGCGTGCCCAGCCTCGCCCATACCGGGAACAAGGCTTTGTTCGTGCTGGCTTTCGGCGTGATCCTGTCGATGTATGGCGGCGGCTTCGCCACCGTGCCGGCCTATCTCGCGGATATTTTCGGCACGCAATTCGTCGGCGCGATCCATGGCCGGTTGCTCACCGCCTGGTCGACGGCGGGCATCGTCGGCCCGGTGGTGGTCAACTACATCCGTGAATTCAACAAGGCCGCCGGCGTGCCCGCCGACCGGCTCTATGACGTCACCATGTATGTGCTGGCGGGCTTTCTGGTGCTGGGCCTGATCTGCAACGCCTTGGTGCGGCCCGTCGATCCGAAATGGCTGATCCCCGAAAAGGAGGCCGAGCAGATCGAACACGCCCACGCCATCCCGTCCGGCCCGGTCGGCGCCTATGGCATTGGCGGCGGCGCCTTCGACTGGAAAACGGCCTTGGCCTGGCTGGCCGTCGGCCTGCCGCTCGCCTGGGGCGTGCAGCAGACCTTCGCCAAGGCGATGGTGATTTTCCATTGAGTCCAGACCGGCCCGGAACGCCGCTCCGGGCCGGTTCACGCCCCTTGCAGTTTAGAATTTATCTAACAAACGCCAAGACGCTTTCGTTAGCCGCGCGGCTGTTGTTTACTGGAACGGTCAAACAAGCGATGGGCGCGACATGATCCTTTGCTCCTGCAATCAGATCACGGACCACGACGTGCGGAAGAGCGCAAAACCTTGCGGCGCTGCCGCCGACAAGGCGCGGGACGTGTTCCGGAGCAAGGGATGCCTGCCCAAATGCGGCCGCTGCGTGCGCAACATCCAGGCATCCTGCGAGCGCGCCGTCGCCGCCAAGATCGAGGCCCGCCTTGAGGCCGCGATGGACGCGCAGGTTTTCGCGATCGCCGCGGAATGACGTGAATCCTCCAAAAAAACATTGCCCGTCAGGTTCTTGGCCATAATTTGCGCTTCTGCGACGGCGCCGCGCTGATATAGTGACAACGGGCGAGGGACCCGAGCGCCAGAAGGCCCGAAACGTCAAAAGGAACGAGAACAATGCGCGGCGACGACAAAGCCATCGAATATCTCAACAAAGCCCTGCGCAGCGAATTGACGGCGATCAACCAATATTGGCTGCATTACCGCATCCTCGACAATTGGGGCTACAAGGATCTCGCCAAGAAATGGCGCAAGGAATCGATCGAGGAAATGGAACATGCCGACAAGGTGACGGCGCGCATTCTGTTCCTTGAGGGATTCCCGAACATGCAGGAGCTCAACGGCCTGCGGATCGGCGAGAATATCAAGGAAATCATCGAGGCCGACCTCGCCTCGGAACTGGAGGCCCGGGCGCTCTATCTCGAAGCCGCCGCTTATTGCCTCTCGATCAACGACCGCGTGACCCAGAACCTGTTCGAAGAACTGGCCCATGACGAGGAAGAACATATCGACTTCCTCGAAACCCAGCTCGAACTGATCAAGCAGATCGGCGTTCAGCTTTACGCCCAGAAGCACATCGGCGAATTGTCGTCCTAGATCGTTTCATTGTTTCCAGGAAACAATGAAACGATCTAGGTTTTTGTTTTGACGCGTATTCGCTTCGCGGACCTGCGGTTCTTTACGCGAACCGGCATCCACTTCGCTCGAAAACGCTATAATGGCGGCGGCCCGGGCGCGCCTCAATCGGCGCGCTCGGCCTTCAAGTCGAAATCCACGCCCACATCGAGGGCGACCCAATCGCCGGTCGCCCATTCGCCCTGCCCCACGCCGAACAGATCGCGTTTCAGATTGACGTGCCCCTTGGCGCGCGCGCGGGCTCCATCGATCTCCAGCGTGAAGGGCAGCCGCAGCTCCTTGGTGACGCCGCGCAGGGTCAGATCGCCAAGCGCCTCATAACCCACGGCGGTTTTGCTCACCTTGCGCGATTCGAATCGCGCCTGCGGAAAGCCGGCGACGTCGAACCATTCTTTGCCCGGCATGGCCGTGTCGCGCTGCCGGTCGCCGGTCGCCGCGCTGGCGACATCCACCGTGACTATGATCCTCGCCTCGTCGAGCCGATCCGGGTCCAGCGACACCCTGGCGTCGAATTTGCTGAATTTGCCGGTGAATTTCTCGCCAGTCTGAACGCCCGCGAAGGTCAGGACGCTGTCGCCCGGCAGGACCTTCCATTCGGCTGCCTGCGCGGCCGACACGGGCAATAACAAGGCCGCGAGAACGTTCAGGACTTTCATTTCGCCTTTTCCTTCCCGCCACCCAATAGCGACATGCGGCTGAGCGGAATGTCGCCCTTGGCGGCATGGCGCAAAGCCGCGCCAATATGCACGACCAGAACGACGATCAGCGCATAGGCGCCATAGTCGTGGACCGCCGAGAGTGCGGCTGCGACCGGCGCCTTGTTGGGCAGATCGGCCAGCCACGAAATATGCGGCCAGGGAACCAGACCGAACAGCACGGTCGGGATGTTCAACGGCGAGGCGGAAACCAGCGCCCAGCCGCTCAGCGGCAAGGCCAGCATGAAGAAATACAGCAGGCCATGGCCGGCGTGAGCGGCCGTCCGCTGAAGCGCCGGCATCGCCTCCGGCAGCGGCGGCGGCGGAGACGCCAACCGCCACGCCAGCCGCACGATCGCCAGCAGCAGAATGAGCACGCCGATGGATTTGTGCCACTGATAGAGCTGAAACACGCGCATCTTGGGCAGATCCGCATGTTTCATCACAAGGCCGACGCCGATCAGGGCGAAAATGCCCAGCGCCATCGCCCAATGCAGGACGATGGCCACGGCGTCATAACGATCGCGCGTCGGCGCCATGTTACGGCTGCAGTTCGAAAGCCGCGTGGATGGTCAGATGGACCTCGTCGCCGATCATGGGCGCATATTTCGACACGCCGAAATCGGTGCGCTTGATCTCGCCGTGGCCGTCGAAGCCGACCGTATAGGCCTTATCGATCGGATTGATCCCGGCGCCGACGAAATGCGCCTTGAGCGTCAGCGGCTTGGTCACGCCATGCAGGGTCAGCTCGCCGGCGATGGTCGCCTCGTTCGGGCCGGTGGGCGTCACCTTGGTCGAGACGAACGTCGCCTTGGGGAATTTGCCCGCGTCGAGCCATTCCGCATCCTTCAGCTCGTCGGTCAGCTTCTGGACTGGCGTCAGCACGGTCGCGGCATCGACGGAAACCTCCAGCTTCGAATTTTCCGGCTTGGCGGGATCGAGCTTCAGCGAACCGGAGGCGCCGGTCAGCACGCCGGAGAAATTGGACAGGCCGAAATGCGACACCGAGAACAGGACCTGGGTGTGATAGGGTTCGACCTTGTAGACGCCCGCCTTGACGTCCTTGCCCTCCTTGACATCGGCCTGGGCGAGCGCGGCGGAGCCGGCTCCCGCGAGCAGGAGGACGCCGACGGCGCCGGCGGCGAGAATGCGGTTCATGCGTTTTTCCTTTCAGGGACAAAATAAAAGGGCGGCGGGAAGCGAACCGCCCAGCCTGAGCGCAAATTGGCGCCGCGCGCCCCCTCCGTCCAGCCGTTAGTTTATGATATGCTCCATCGGATTTTCCGATAGGATGCTCATGCACGACCGACTTTCGCTCGACCAGATCCGCACTTTCATCGCCGCCGCCGAAGAAGGCAGTTTCTCCGCCGCCGCGCGCAAACTCGGCCGCGCCCAATCGGCGGTCAGCGATCTCGTCCGCGGGCTGGAGCGCGAGCTCGGCGTCGCCTTGTTCGACCGCGCCGGCCGCACGCCAACCCTCACCGCCGCCGGCCAATCGCTGCTGAAAGACGCCCGCGCCATCGGCGGCGCGGTGGATTTCATGAATTTCCGGGCGCGCGGCCTCGCCGAGGGGCTGGAGCCGGAGCTTTGCGCGGTGGTCGACGTCTATTTCCCGTTCCAGGCGATCACCGAGGCGGCGAAACATTTTCAGCGCGAATTCCCCGCCACGCCGCTGCGGCTCTATGTCGAAGTGCTGGGCGGCGCGACCGAGCCTGTGCTCGACGGGCGCGCCGGTCTCGCCGTGGTCGGCGGCCCCGGTCCGCTGCCGCGCGGCCTGAGCGGCGAGCCGCTGAATGGCGTCGCGGTGATCATGGTCTGCGCGCCCGACCATCCTTTGGCGGCTTTCGAGGGTGTGATCCCGCAAAGCGAACTGGCCCGGCATGTCCAACTCGTGCTGACGGAGCGGTCGAATCGCTCCGCCGGCCAGGAATATAACGTCATGTCGCCGACGACCTGGCGGCTGGCCGATCTCTACGCCAAACATTCCTTCCTGCTCGGCGGGCTCGGCTGGGGCTCCATGCCTCTGCACGCCGTGGAGCGCGATCTCGCCGAAGGCCGGCTGGTGCGGCTGATGACGCCGGAAAGCCCGCCCGCCGGCCAGATCGTGCCGATGTCGGCGGTCTATCGCGCGTCCGCGCCGCCCGGCCCCGCCGGCCGCTGGCTGATCGAAAGGCTGAAATCCTGCCCGGGCGAGCGAGCGGACCGCGCGGTTTCAGGAAATTGACGCGCATCATGGCGCCGAAAGCGGGAGGTTCC
>NZ_JAYSBG010000050.1:0-15168 GCF_041915505.1 Rhodoblastus sp.
TACGTCGCCCCACTTCGCGAGCGGCTCCGCCGGTTCGCCCCGCGCCCATCGTCTAGCGGTCTAGGACGTCGCCCTTTCACGGCGAAAACAGGGGTTCGATTCCCCTTGGGCGCGCCAATAAAATCAAATAGTTATTGGTTGGCGACCTGCTTATCTCCGAAACGTACGGAAATTATACGGAAAATACGCTCTTGAACGCGTGCGAACGCTGGCCGTCAAATGGGCTCGTTCGGCGGCTATTGTTTCTAACCTGAAGACCTCGGCGTCGGAGAGCGTCTTCGCGTTCAAATCCGAACAATTCTCTGCGGACGCCATCGGCGCCGCAGCGTGACCTGCGCGAATGCCACGTCCCACGCCCGGACCCGAGCATGAACATCATCGTCCACCACAACGCCGACTGCGGCAGGTCGCGTAACGTGCTGCTGGACATAACCAGCGATGTTGAACCCTAACGTTTAAGGTCCAACGGCACAGACGGCCGGTAAACGGTCTTAGACCTGAGGACCGGTCTCGGGCGCGCAGCGATCAACCCCAATTTGGCGCTTGGACAGTAGCCACAATCCGCTGGAAGCGACTACGCTATTCGCCTCTTGGTCGCTTTCCGGCGCGGCTTAGCTGCGCAGATATTTGATCAGCGCTGCGATTGCGAGGATGAGTACGACGAACGCAAGCACGCCGAAAACGCTCATGCCCCACATTCCGCCCATCATTCCATTCGAACCCATGATGTCCCGATTCCCTTGCCTGGCTGATCAGTTCAAAATTCCGCCGCCCTCCGGCCGTGTAAACGCTGCCTCTTCTCAGATTTTCGCCCGACGTAGCCGCGCGGCGTTGGTGATGACGCTGACGGAGGAAAGCGCCATCGCCAGGGCGGCGATGATTGGCGAGAGCAACACGCCGAAGAAGGGGTAAAGCACGCCAGCCGCAATCGGCACGCCGAGCGCGTTGTAGATGAAGGCGAAGAACAGGTTCTGGCGGATGTTGCCCATCGTCGCCTGCGACAGGCGCCGGGCCCGGACCATACCGGTCAAGTCGCCCTTGAGCAGCGTGACGCCAGCACTCTCCATGGCGACATCGGCGCCGGTTCCCATGGCGACGCCGACATCGGCGGCGGCCAGCGCGGGCGCGTCGTTGACGCCGTCGCCGGCCATGGCGACGGCCCGGCCGTGAGCCTTGTAGCGTTGCACAACCGCGCTTTTCTGATCGGGCAGAACTTCCGCTTCGACGTCCTCGATGCCTAGCCGCCGCGCGACGGCCTCGGCCGTGGTCCAGTTGTCGCCGGTCAGCATCACGACCTTGACGCCGGCCTCCTTGAGCGCAGACAGGGCCCCGGGCGTCGTTGCCTTGACCGGATCGGCGATCGCGATCGCGCCGGCCAATTGCCCGTCGATGGCGGCAAAAATCGCCGTTGAGCCCTCCGAGCGCAGATCGTTGGCTTCTTTCATCAGCGCATCCGCCGAAACGCCTTCGTCCTGCAGAAAGCGGGCGTTGCCGAGGACAAGGCGCCGCCCTTCGACCCGGCCGATGGCGCCGCGTCCCGTCGGCGAGTCGAAGTCTTCGACAGGCGAGAGGGGCAAGCCTCTTGCTTCGGCTGAAGCGACGATGGCCTTGGCCAGCGGGTGTTCGCTGGCGCGCTCGACGCTGGCGGCGAGACGCAGGACATCCGCCTCTGTGAATCCTGGCGCAGGCACGATCGCGGTGACGGCGGGCTTGCCTTCCGTCAGCGTTCCCGTCTTGTCGACGACGAGCGTGTTGACTTTCTCCATCCGCTCCAGGGCCTCAGCATTCTTGATGAGAACGCCGGCTTGCGCGCCGCGCCCGACGCCGACCATGATCGACATGGGCGTGGCGAGGCCCAGCGCGCAGGGGCAGGCGACGATGAGGACCGCGACGGCGGCGATCAGGCCGTAGGACAAGCGCGGCTCGGGGCCGAAGAGCGACCACGCGACAAAAGCCAGAATGGCGACGCCGATGACGGCCGGAACGAACCAGCCGGAAACGTCGTCGGCGAGACGCTGAATCGGCGCCCGACTTCTTTGCGCTTCGGCGACGAGTTGGACGATCTGCGAAAGCATGGTGTCCTTGCCGACCTTTTCCGCCTTCACGATCAGACCGCCACTCTGGTTGATCGTGCCGCCGATGACATTTGCGCCGGCCTCCTTGGTGACGGGCATGGACTCGCCGGTGACCATGGATTCATCGACCGCGCTGCGCCCTTCGAGCACGATGGAATCAACGGGAATTTTCTCGCCCGGGCGCACGCGCAGACGGTCGCCGGCCACGACCGCGTCGAGCGCGATCTCGTCTTCCGACCCGTCGTCCTCGATCCGCCGCGCGGTCTTGGGCGCCAGATCGAGGAGCGCGCGGATGGCGCCGCTGGTTGTTTCGCGCGCGCGCAGTTCCAGCACCTGGCCGAGCAACACGAGGACCGTGATGACCGATGCCGCCTCGAAATAAACCGCCACGGCGCCCTGTTCATCGCGAAAGGCCGGGGGAAAGGCCTGCGGGGCGAGCGTGGCGACGACGCTATAGCCCCAGGCGACGCCCGTGCCCATGGCGATGAGCGTGAACATGTTGAGCCGGCGCGTCAGGAGCGAGCGCCAGCCGCGTTCGAAGAAGGGCCATCCGGCCCAGAGCACGACGGGCGTCGCGAGAACGAATTGAATAAAGTTCGAGCTGGAATGGCCGAGCATATGGCCCAAGCCGAACAGATGGCCGCCCATTTCCAGAACGAAGACGGGAAGGGTGATCGCGAGCCCGATCCAGAAGCGGCGCGTCATGTCCTTAAGTTCCGCGCTCGGCCCCGTTTCCGTCGCCGCGACGACGGGTTCCAGCGCCATCCCGCAGATCGGGCAGTTACCAGGACCGACCTGGCGTATTTCCGGATGCATCGGACAGGTATAGATCGTTCCCTCGGGAACGGCCGGAGGCGACGCCTTCCGCGACGGTTCAATGTATCGCGCCGGTTCGGCGACAAATTTGCCGCGGCAGCCCGCCGAGCAAAAATGATAGGTCTTGCCGCGAAATTCGGCGCGATGCGGGGACTGGGCCGGATCGACTGTCATGCCGCAAACCGGGTCCTTGATCGCATTAGCCGCCGGCGCGCCGTGATCGCGATGTGCGTCATGTTCGTGTGATGCGCGTCCGGGCCCCTCGTGATTGTGCCCGCCATCGCCGTGAGTCATGGTTTCGCTCCCGCAAATTCAACGCTTTCAGCGAGCTGGCGCGCCGGTGCAGACGCCGGCGCGCCGATTTTCGATTTTCCGGGCAAGGCTTTCGACCGGGCGGCGCGTGGCGTCGCGACTTACTGGTTGGGATGGTGGGCGCTGTGGTCGTCCGGTGCGGCGGGCGGCGGCGCAGCCTTGTCACCGTCGCCGGATTTCTGCCCGCCCATCATGCCACCACCCATCATGCCCCCGCCCATCATGCCGCCGTTCTTCTGCATCTGGGCCATCATCGCGGACATATGATCATGCATCTTCTGCATGCGCGCCTTCATCGCGGGATCGGTCATGTCCTTCATCATGTCGGCCATTTCGGCCCTGACATCGCCCATGCCCTTCTGCAGCGCGCCCGAATTCGACATCATCGGGCAGTTCATGCCGCCCGCGCCTTTGGGCGCGTCGTCCTGCTGGGCGGAGGCTGCAAACGGCAGCGCGATCGCGGCGGAAAGCACGAAAGATCTAATCACCTGTTTCATGTCCGTTCTCCTCGAAAATGGCCATCGGCGCGACGGCGTCGGAGGCCCAAAACGCGTTGAAAATCGTCCGGGCGTCTGTTGGCCCTTACTGGTCGTGGCCGTCCATATGGTCATGTTCCATCGCCTGCGGCATGAATTTGCCCTGAATGGAACTCCCGGTCTGCGTCGTGATCTGTACGGCGCCCTCGAGTTCGGTCGGGAGGGACGCGGGCGCGACGCCGGACAATTTGTTATCGCCGGCCGGTTCGAGCGGAATGCGTTCGGGCTTCCCGCTGACGTCCTTGAAAATCGCGACGCCCTTGAAGCCTGCGGCGTTAACCGCCTTCGCGGAATGATCGTGCATATAGACGTCGAGATTCTTGTCCTTGGCCACGACCTCAACATGGAAGGCGCCAGCGTCGGTCTGCCGACCGCCGTGCTCGCCGATTTTCGTGGCATGGCCGAAAGCGAGCGAAGGCGCAGCGATCAGAACGGCGGCGATGATGGTTCGGCGTTTCATGCGATTTCTCCTGGGTTGATCAAAAGGCGGCCGGTTGAAGAGCGTCCGGCGCTTTCTGGGTGGAATCCTGTTCTTGAGGCTGGGCGACAAGCCGCTCGAAACTCCTGCGGCCGAACATCAGCACGAGCGCCGGCGTGACGAAGGCGTCGAGCAGGGTCGCGCTGACGAGGCCGCCGAAAATGGTGATGGCGACCGGATGCAAGATTTCCTTGCCGGGCGCCTGGGCGTCGAACAGCAGTGGGGTCAAGGCGACGCCGGCGGAAAGCGCTGTCATCAGCACCGGCGTCATGCGCTCGAGCGAGCCCCGGATCGCCAGATCGCGCCCGAAGGGCAGGCCTTCCTGCCGTCCCAGGTTTAGCATGTGGCTGACCTTGAGGATGCCATTGCGCGAGGCGATGCCGGTCAGGGTGATGAATCCGATCATTGAGGCGACGGAGAGCGGCTGGCCGGAGAGGGCCAGCGCCGCGACGCTGCCGATCAGCGCGAGCGGCGCGCCGCTCATGATGATCGCCGCGAAGACCGCCGAGCGATAGCGCGAATAAAGCAGCGCGAAAACCAAGCCGAGCGAGATCAGCGCGAGCAGGCCGATCGTGCGGCTCGCCTCTTCCTGCGCCTGGAATGTGCCTTCGAGACTCGTATAGAAGCCCTGCGGCAATTGCTCCTCGGCGAGCTTCGTTCTGATATCGCCGATGATCCGGCTCATGTCCGCGCCGGGCGCGGCATTGGCGAAGACGACAAGGCGCCTCTTTCCATTGTCGCGGAGGATCTGGTTGGGGCCGTCGGTCTCGCGCACATCCGCGATCTGGCGGGCCGGAACCCAGCCATAGGGCGTCTCAATCAGCAGGTCGCTGAGTGCGCTCGTCGTGCGCAGCCGGTCGTCAAGCCGCACCACGACGTCGAAGCGCCGCACGCCATCAACGATGCGCGAAACGAGCTTGCCATTGGACAGGCGCTGCAGCTGATCGACGACCGCGGCGGGCTGGACGCCATAGAGCGCGGCCCGTTGATAATCCACCGCGATTTCGATTTGCGGAATGCGGACCTGCCGCTCGACCTGAAGATCGACGAGGCCTGGGATCGGCGCGAGCTTTTGGCGAAGCTCTTCGGCGACGCGGATGAGGCCGTCGAGATCGTCGCCGAAAACCTTCAATGCGATCTGGGCGCGGACGCCCGAAAGCATATGGTCGAGCCGGTGCGAAATCGGCTGGCCGATATTGACCGCCATTGGCAACACGCCGAGCCTGTTGCGAATATCGGCCAAGATCTCGCTCTTGCCGCGCTTCGAGGGCTGAAGATCAACCTCGATTTCCGATGAATGAACCCCTTCGGCATGTTCGTCGAGTTCGGCGCGGCCGGTGCGGCGGCCAACCGATTTGACCTCGGGAATTTGCAGCAGCAATTGCTCCGCCGCGAGGCCGACGCGGTTCGAGTCGGCGAGCGTGACGCCGGGGGAGAAGGTGGCGTTGATCGTTAGCGTCCCTTCGTTGAACGGCGGCAGGAAGGCGCGCGGCAGATGGAAAGCCGCAAAAGCGGCGCCCGCGACGGCGAGCGCGGTCGCGACCAACAGCGCAGGGGCATGATCCAGCGCCGCGCCGAGCGTGCGCGCATAACTCGCCTTGAGCTTGCGGACGAGCCAGCCTTCGCGTTCGTCGAGGCGTTTGAGCTTCGGCAGCAGATAATAGGAAAGGACCGGCGTGACCGTGATCGAAACAATCAGGCTCGCCAGGATCGAGATGATATAGGCCTGCCCGAGCGGCGCGAACAGCCGTCCCTCGATCCCCGACAGCGCGAAGAGCGGCACGAAGACCAGGACGATGATCGCGGTGGCGTAAACGATGCCGGACCGCACTTCCTGGCTTGCGCCGACAATCACGTCGAAGGCGCTGCGAGGGCTTCCCGCGAGCCGGTTCTCGCGCAGGCGCCGAAAGATGTTTTCAACGTCGACCACCGCGTCGTCGACCAGTTCGCCGATGGCGATGGCGAGGCCGCCGAGCGTCATGGTGTTGATCGACAGGCCGATCCAGCGGAAGACGATCGCCGCGACGAGGATCGACAGAGGAATGGCGGTGAGAGAGATCGCTGTGGTGCGCCAGTTCAAGAGGAAGGCGAACAGGACCACCGCGACGACTATGATCGCTTCGATCAGGACATGTTCGACATTGTTGATCGAGGTCTCGATGAAATTCGCCTGACGGAACAGGATCTGGTCGGCCTTGATCCCGTCGGGTAGTGAGGGGCCCAGCTCTTGGAGCGCAGCCTCGATGGACTGCGTGAGCTTGACCGTATCCACGTCCGGCTGTTTTTCGACCGAGACGATGACCGCTGGCTTGCCCATATAGCCGGCGTCGCCCCGCTTGGGTTTGGCGGCAAACGAGACGTCGGCGATCTGCTGCAGCCGGACTGGCTTGCCGTTGGGCGTCGCGACGATAAGGTCGGAGAGGTCTTCGAGCCGTAAGGTCCGCGCCAGATTGCGGATCAAATATTCATTCGCATGCTGGTCGGCGAAGCCGCCGCCGGTATTGACGCCGAATTGCGAAAGCGCTTTGTCGAGCTGGTCCAGCGTGATCCCGAGCGCGCGCATGGCGTTGAGGTCGGGCGCGACGCGGAACTGGCGGATTTCGCCACCGATCGGAATGACCTGGGCGACGCCGGGAATGGCGAGCAGGCGCGGCCGGACGATGAAATCGGCGGCCTCGCGCACCGCCATCGGCGAGACGCCGTCCGGCGCCGTCATGGCGAGCAGCACGATCTGCCCCATGATCGAATTGACCGGCCCCATCTGCGGCGTGACATTCGGGGGCAAACGGTCGCGGACCAGCGCCAGCCGCTCCGCGATCTGCTGACGGTCCCGATAAATATCGGTCGCCCAGTCGAATTCGACGTAGACGATGGACAAGCCGACACCGGAGGTGGAACGCACGCGCGTCACGCCGGGCACGCCATTCATCTGGGTCTCGATGACGAAGGTGACGAATTGCTCGACCTCCGGCGGCGCAAGGCCTTCCGCCTCGGTCATGATCGTGACCGTCGGCCGGTTGAGATCGGGCAGCACGTCGACCGGCAGGCGCTGGAGGGTGAAGGCGCCGTAAATCATCAGGACGGCGGCGAGGGCCAGCACGAGCATCCTGTTGCGCAGGGACTGTGAGACAAGGAAGGTGAACATGGCGCTTACCTCACCTGGTCGATGAGAGACGCCGCCTGTGTGACGATGCGCTGGCCTGGCGTCAGGCCGGCGAGCACCAACACATGGTCGCTATCGAGCGGTTCGACCCGCACGTCGCGCGGCGCAAAAAGCTCGGCTCGGACATGTTCGAAGACGACGGTCTGCCCATTGCCACGTCGGACGACGCTTGCGCGCGGAAGCGCGATGCCCTGTTTGGCGCCGCTTGTCGCCGCCGTGACGGTCACGAATTGCCCGAGGCGCAAGTTTTCGGTCGGCGCACGAACGGCGAAATCGACTGGAACAGCCTGATTGCGGTCCGCTAAACCTGCGCCGACATAATCGAGATCAATGGTCTTGCCCTCGGCTGTCCGGGCCGAGGCGGCGGCGCTCAACGCCTTGGGCTCGAAGGCCATGGCTTCGACCCACAGACGCCTGGGATCGACGATCTGAAAAATAACGGCGTTCGCATCGGCGATCTGACCCGCGGCGGCATTGGCGGAAGCGATCACGCCGTCGATGGGCGCGACGAGCGGTTCGGGTTCGCGCCGGCCCGTTTCGATCGTTGCTCGACGCTGGCGAAGGCCATCGAGTTCCAGCCGCGTGTCGTCGAGCGTCGCTTGGGCGACCGTCTGCGTCTTGATCAGCGCTTGCTGACGCGCAAGGCGCCGCTCGACGATCGAGATCTGCTGGTCGAGATCGCCCGCCATCTGGTTCAGCGTCGAGCGGTCGACGGCGAGGAAAGGAACCGTTGAATAAGCGAGGATGTCGCCCTTTTTCACGCTCTGCCCGAGATGGGGGAAGCCCTCCGGCGGCGGCGACAGGCGACCGGCCGTGGCGGCCGTGACGATGCCGCTGGCGTTGGGGTCGGGAATGACTCGGCCGGGGAGTTCGATCGAAGCGTTATGGCTGTCGCTTTGGCTGACTTGTGTCCGGGCGGCCAGAATGCGTTGGCTCGCCTTGGGAATGAACGCCATGCCGTCCGCCGTGACGCCGGGCCGGTCGACAGCGGTGGGCGCGGGGGCGACCGCCTCTTCGTGACCCTCGTGCGCGAAGAGCGAGACGGCGCCGAACAGCGCGACGAGTCCCATTCCAAGAATTGGCGCCCACAGCCGACGGCGGTCGCGGAGCAGGATAGGAACGGCGGCCCCGCCGAACAAGGCGAGTGCCGCGATCCACGGCGAAATCTTGCCGAGGCCCGCGAAATCCGCGGCGGGCGGCGCCTGCGCTGTCTGAGCGTCCGGGACGACCAGAGTCGCGGGCAGGACGTCCATGTCACTGCCAACGACCACCGTGAAGATCAGTTCTGTCCGCCCGGGCCTGGTCGCCCATGGCGCCGGGACGCGATAAATCCCAGGCCCCTGCGCGACGGCCTCGACCGATCCGGTCGGGGTTTCAACGGAAATCGTCGCGCCGTCGACAGGCGCGTTGGTGCCAAAGCGGTCAAGCCAGATCTCCAGCGCATCTCCTTTGGGAACAGCAACAAGCTCGAAAGCCGCGGATTGCGCCTCGGCGCGGGGCGCCACATGGGCAATGGCGGGTCGGGCGGCGTCGTGGTCGTGGCCTTCATGGGCGAACGAAGGCGTCGCGCAGACGAGCGCGCTCAAAAACGCCGCGACGACCGCGGCCAGACGAATGGACATGGAAAGAAGACTTTCAACCAGAACAGCAGGCGGCGGCGCGTCTCGTCAAACGGACGCGCGCCGGTGAAACGCGTTCAGGCGAAGGGTCTAGGCGGCCTCAAAAGGGCGGATGGATCAATCCCCACGGGGGACAGGCCCGATGGCAAGGCAAGCGTTGTGGCAAGGGCAGGAGGAGGAACGACCTGATGTGAAATCGCGTTCAGGCAGACCACGGAACAGCAGCTTGGCCCAGCGCAGCAGCCGCAGGCGTCGCTGGAGCCGTGGGAATTTGGAAGCCCGCTCTCGGTGGCGACAACGATGGGCGCCGGTTGCGGTCGCAATTTCGCCGCGTGAACCGCCTCGCGCCCGGCCAAGCCTTCCAGATGCGTCGGAATAAGCGAGGACGAGATGGCCGCGGCATGATGGCCATGCTCGTGGCCTGAATGCGCTTGGGCTTCAGACGCGCCAAACCCCATCACGACCGCGACGAGCGCCGCCATGACCCAGAGCACGATGCGGGTGTTCCCCAGTTTCGACATTTTCGATCCTGCGCCGACGAAGCTGTATCACGATCAATGGGACTTTTCTAGGACGGCGAGTCCTTTGCGGTTTACGAGGCCTTCTTCTTCCTTAAGGGATTCGCGCGATATTTCGGGATCGCATTTTGGTGGGCGCCCGCCCCTTGTTGACAGCCGTTTGGCGCTTTCCTATATCGTTTTCATGGGGAAGCGCGATCTCCCCATGAGGCGACATGCCCAAGCATCGCGTCACGCTTTTCGGAGCTATGACGTTGCATGTCCGCCTTTCTGACCATTTCCCCCGAAAAACTCCTTCGCCTTCTGGGCGCGCCCAAGGGGCCAGTCCTCGTCGACGTTCGGTCGAACGATGATTTCGAAGCCGATCCAAGACTGATTCCCGGTTCGTTGCGGCGCGACGCCAGCCTGACCGCGACCTGGGCCACAAGTAATGTCGGCCGCGCGGCGATCGTGATCTCCCGCCGAGGCGCCGCGCTCGGTCCTGGCGTGGCAGCCCAGCTCCGAGCGGCCGGCGTCGGTGCGGAAACGCTCGCTGGAGGCTTCGACGCCTGGACCGAAGCAGGCTATCCGACGATCTCCGAAAGCAAACTGCCGCGCCGCGACGCACTGGGACGAACAGTCTGGGTGACCCGGGCGCGGCCCAAGGTTGACCGCATAGCCTGTCCCTGGCTGATCCGCCGTTTCATCGATCCGGAAGCCGTCTTTCTTTTCGTCGCCCCCTCCGATGTCGCGAGCGTCGCCAAAACGTTCGATGCCGTGCCCTTTGACATAGAGGGCGCGTTTTGGGGGCATCGAGGCGAAAAATGCAGCTTCGACGCCTTTATCGACGAACTGGGCCTGCACACCGAGGAACTGATCGGGCTGGCCGAGATTGTGCGCGGCGCCGACACCGGGAGGCCCGAACTAACGCCGGAATCTCCGGGGCTGCTGGCGTTTTCGCTTGGCCTGTCGCGCCTGCACGCCGACGATCACGAACAGCTTGAAGCGGGCATGGCGTTTTATGACGCCCTTTACCGTTGGCGGCGCGACGCGATCGACGAAGCGCATAATCACGACGTGACGCGCCTCAAATCCGGCAAAAAGCCATGAGCGCGCAAGCTCTTTCAAACGGCCAAGAACGATACGGACACGGCGTTTCGCTGGGCGAAGCCTTCCGTGTCTGGCTTCGCATCGCCTTGCTGAGCTTTGGCGGCCCCGCCGGGCAGATCGCGTTGATGCATAAGGTCCTCGTCGAGGAGAAACACTGGGTCAGCGAGACGCGCTTTCTGCACGCCCTCAACTATTGCATGCTGCTTCCCGGTCCCGAGGGACAGCAGCTCGCCACCTATATCGGCTGGCTGATGCACAGCACGCTCGGCGGAATAATGGCGGGCGGCCTCTTCATCCTGCCGGGCATTGCGACCATCATGGCGCTGAGCGTCATCTATGCGCTTTACGGTGCCATTGGTCCCGTCGGCGCGCTGTTTTTCGGTCTCAAGGCGGCGGTGCTCGCCATCGTTGTCGAAGCGGTTTTGCGCGTCGGCAGGCGAGCGCTGAAAAACCGGGTGATGATCGGCATTGCCGCCGCAGCCTTCGTCGCCATCTTCTTTTGCAATATCGCCTTCCCCATCATCATCCTTGTCGCCGGGGCCATCGGCTATTTTGGCGTGCGCGCCGGGCTGCCGGCTTTCCAGCTTTCCGCCGCCCACGGCTCGACCAGCGGCGGGGGCGACCATGAAAGCCTGCTTGGCGAAGAGATTCCCGACCACGCCAAGCGGTCCATGAGGCAGACCATTCGAACGGCTCTGCTCTGGCTCACCCTTTGGCTCGCACCCGTTTTCACCCTGCTCATTGTCGCCGGGGCGGGGAATGTGTTCACGGCGATCGCCGTGTTCTTCAGCAAGATGGCGGTGGTCACCTTCGGCGGCGCTTACGCCGTGCTGGCCTATGTCGCCCAGCAGGCGGTGGAATCCTATCATTGGCTGAAGCCCGGCGAAATGCTCGACGGCTTGGGCATGGCCGAAACGACGCCTGGGCCGTTGATCATGGTGCTGCAATTCGTGGGCTTCATGGCGGCCTATCGCAATCCTGGCGGCCTGTCGCCGCTGCTGTCCGGCGTATTCGGCGGCCTGCTCGCGACCTGGACGACCTTCACGCCATGCTTTCTATGGATATTCGTCGGCGCGCCCTACATTGAGGAGCTGCGCGGGGCGAAGGCGCTGAACGGGGCGCTATCGGCCATCACCGCCGCCGTCGTCGGTGTCATCCTCAACCTTGCCGCCTGGTTCGGGCTGCATTTCCTCTTTCATCAAACCACGCCTGTCCGCGCTTTCGGTCTGTCCTTCGACGCGCCGATCTTTTCCAGCCTCGATCCCTGGGCGGCGCTGCTGTCGCTCGGCGCCGCGCTCGCGGTGTTGCGGTTCAAACTCGGCATGCTGCAAATGCTGGCCGCCTGCGCGGCGGCGGGCGTTGTCCTACATGCAATCGGGCTCCCGCTTGGTGGGCGATAGAAGGAAGCCGATCGGAGGGAGGGACGCCATGCGCCTAGGGATTGGCCGAGGAACCTTGCTTTCCGTAGCGATCATCGTCGGCGCGACATGGCTCGCGACACGCGATCCGGTCCGGTCCTACATCACGACCGCGCTCGCGCTCGACGAAAAGCCAGCCGCAGAGATTGAGCAGTTAAGTCTGGAAGGCGTCATCCCGCTCGGCGCGGTCAAGGGACGCATCGACCATTTGGCGATGGACCTTGGCCGCAAGCGGCTTTTCGTTGCCGAACTCGGCAACAATTCTCTCGCTGTCGTCGACCTTGCGGCAGGGAAGCTGGAGAGGCGACTGAACGGTTTGAAGGAGCCTCAGGGTGTCGCCTTCTCTGAGAAGACGAATAAGCTATTTATCGCAAACGGCGGCGATGGAACCGTGGCGATCGTCAGCGGCGGCGAACTCGCCCGGACGGGCGAAATTTCGCTCGGCGAAGACGCCGACAACATCCGTATCGACAGGGCTGGAAACATCATCGTCGGTTATGGCGCAGGCGCGCTTGCCGTGCTCGATCCGGCGACCGGCGCCAAGATCGCCAATATTCCGCTCGCCGCCCATCCGGAATCGTTCCAGATCGCGCCGGACGGCAGACGCATCTTCGTCAACGAGCCGCGCGCCCTGCGCGTTGGCGTCATTGACCGAGCGTCGGGCCAGGAGATCGCAAAATGGACCGTTCCGGGCGCCGTCGGCAATTTCCCGATGGCGCTCGACGCCGCCGGCGATCGTCTCTTCGTGGTCTATCGCATGCCTGCGCTAATCGCCGCCTTCGACGTCCGCACTGGCGAGGACGCCGGACGATCCCTGACCTGCCGCGATGCTGACGACCTGTTTCACGATGAAGCGCGCCGGCGCGTTTATGTGATTTGCGGTGAAGGCGCCATTGCCGTGCTCGATGCGATAAGCTTGCGCGAAGCGGCGCGCCTGCGGACGAGGGACGGCGCCCGAACAGGATTCTTTTCGCCCGAACTCGACCGTCTGTTCGTCGCGGCCCCGGCAAGAGATGGCGAGGCGGCGGAAATCCGCGTCTATCGTCCACGGTGACCTGAAGTGACGCATCTGATGGAGCCAACAGAAACACTTGCGGCGCCGCCGCGGCGGTCGAACGCTTTAATCGCTCTTTTCAGCGCCCGCGCCCTGCGCGATTTCGGCGACGGTTTTGTCGCGGTCCTTCTGCCGTCCTATCTCATTCGCCTCGGCTTTTCGACGGCCGCGATCGGCATACTGGCCGGCGTGGCGTTGCTTGGCTCGGCGACTCTGGCTCTAGGCGCCGGTTTTCTTGGCGGCCGGTTCGATTATCGTCGCCTGCTTCTGGCCAGCGCCTTCCTGATGGCGGCGACAGGCTCCGCGCTCGCGGCCTTCGACGCCTATGCCGTGCTTCTGGCGATCGCCTTTATCGGCACGGTCAATCCCTCGGGCGGCAGCGCCAGCGCGATTGTGCCGATCGAACATGCCGTCGTCGCGCGCGAGGCGAACGCCGCCGATCGCACCAGGGCCTTCGCGCGCTATAGCCTCGTCGGAGCTCTCGCCGGTTCAGTCGGCGCCCTGGCCTCGGGCGCGCCGGATCTTCTCAAATGGACCGGCCTGTCCGAGCTCGGCGCCATGCGCGCCATGTTCGCGCTTTACGCTGTCCTCGGCCTCGGCGGCGCATTGTTCTACGCGCGTGTGCCGGCGCGCCCGCCCGTCGCCGCGGAGAAGGGCGCCGCCGCTCTGGGCCTGTCGCGCGGAATTGTCTACCGCCTCGCGGCTTTGTTCAGCCTTGACGCCTTCGCTGGCGGTTTCGTCGTCCAATCGCTGTTGGCGCTGTGGCTCTTCCAGAAATTCGATCTTTCGCTTGCGGCGGCGGGCGTTTTCTTCTTCCTGTCTGGAATCCTGTCGGCCTTTTCTTTCCCGGTCGCAGCCCGGCTCGCGGATCGTTTCGGCCTGATCAACACCATGGTCTTCACCCATATTCCGTCGAGTCTGTGCCTGATCGGCGCCGCCTTCGCCTCATCGCTCAATGTGACGCTCGCTCTGTTGCTGATCCGCGCGGCTCTGTCGCAGATGGATGTGCCGACGCGCTCTTCCTATGTGATGGCGGTCGTGACTGAGCCGGAACGGCCGGCGGCGGCGAGCTTCACCTCCGTGCCGCGCAGCCTCGCGGCCTCGCTGAGCCCGGGGCTAGCCGGCGCGCTGTTCGCAGCAGGCGGCGGCGCGGCGCCGCTCGTCCTCTGCGGCGCGCTCAAAATTGCCTATGATCTCCTTTTGTTGCGGCAGTTCCGGGCGCTCAAGGCCCCAGAAGAAGGGTAACAGCTGGTTCAACGCCACGTATGAGGATTGATCCTGTTCTCGTCGGCAGTGGAAGCCTTGTCGTATCAAGTATGCGCCAGCGCCGAGGTTCGCAGCATTGCCGGCGATCACAACGACAACCACGCCGGACTTTAGTCATTTCGCCGGATGGTCTCGTCGACATCGGCGCCGGAGGCCAGGTCGACGAAAAGCACCGCCTCGGCGCCGTTCCTATCTATAGCGTGAAGCTTGCCCCAACCCTCTTTGGTTTCAAGGCCGCGGATTCTGTAACCGTGGTCAATCATGGTGGTCAGCAAGGCGTCTACAGTCCGATAATCGTTGCCTGCCTTAGCCATGCAGAACCGCCCCGTACCCTCCGCTTCGGCAACGCCTGCGGTGGCCACGAGAACGGCGAGACTGGCGAAAATGGTTATCGTGCGCATGATTTTCCTTTCCGTCCGCGCCCGCATTCGTTCGGGGGCGCTGGCGGGAAGTTTGCCGAAGGCGCGATGACAGGCTGCTGACGACTCATGTCAGCGATTTGTCAGCTTCGCTGCGCCACAATTTTTGAAGCGACAACCGTTGATCTGACCGAGAGAGCCATCCTACGCTCGCCTCTGCGCAGGATGGCCCGGGTCGCGAACGTTTCGCCGGGCGCCGGCCCTGCCGGACTCCAGTCACGACAATGATCGGCGTCAGTGAACGGCGCGGCCCGTTCCGCTAATGTCGCATCGCAGGGCCGGAGGTGAATATGAACGCGGCGGCGATCAGAACCATCCTTTTCCTGCTGGCGGTCGGCGCGCTGGCGGCGGGAGGCGCTTTGTCCTGGTTTGGCGATGCGAGGATCGGACATTGGGTCTGGTTCG
>NZ_JAYSBG010000051.1:0-15033 GCF_041915505.1 Rhodoblastus sp.
CGTCACTTTCAGGCTGTTCACATCGATCGCCGCTAGCACATCGTCCATCCAGCAGGCGACCAGCGCCTCGCGCTGATCGGGCGCGACCAGCAAGCCCTCCGGGTAGCCGCAGGCCGAAACCAATCCGCGCGGCTGGTAGGTCTTGCCGTCGAAGACGGAAACGCTGTCATCGTGCTGGTTGGTGACGAAAATGCGCGATCCGTCGCGGGTCGCGGCTGCGACATAGGGAAAGCTTTTCACGGCCAGCCGCCGCGTCTCGCGCCGGGCTGCGGGATCGACCACCGAAACGTCGCCCGATTGCACATTGGCGACCAGCAGGCGCGGTCCGTCGGGACCGTTCGGGTCATAGGTCACGCCGAAGGGCGCCTTGCCGACCGCGATTTCGGCCATGCTGCGCAGAGTGGAGAGATCGACCACGGAAATCGTGTCGCTCTCGCGGTTGGCGACATAGAGCCAGCGATTGTCGCGACTGACCGCCATGCCGGAGGGTGACTTGCCGACGGCGATCTCGCCGCTGACGGCGCGCTTTCCGGTATCGATCACATAGACCCGGTCGGCGTACCAATCGGCCGCGAACAGTCTTTCGCCCGGAATGTCGAGCGCGAGGCCGAGCGGCCCCTGGCCAACGGCAATCTCGGCGATGGTCTTGTGACCACCGCCGGGCTGGCGCTCGATCACAGAAACGCTGCGTCCAGCGGGATTGGAGACATAGATGCGCGCGCCGCCGGGCGCGACGGCGATCCCGGCGGGCTTCTGCCCCACTTTCACGGTTTCGACCACCGCGCCCTTGGCCAGATCGACGATGGAAACCGCATCGGCGCCCTGGTCCGTCACATAAGCGAGCGGATCGGCCTGAGTCGGCCCCGCGACGGCGGCGCCGGCCAACACGGCCAAGACGAGGACGCGCCGCCTCACTTGCCGGAATCGGCGATCTTCTTGATGTTTTCCAGCCCCAGCAGATAGACCTTGCGCACTGCGGCCACCGAATTTTCGTCATTCAGCTCGGGCGGCGGATCGTTGTTCATATAGCCGCGATAAAAGGCGCCCTTCCATTCCACCGTCGAGCCGCCCTTGCCATTGTCGAGCACGCTGATGGTCGAGGTATAGTCATTGACCGGCAGGATTTTCGGATCGACCTTGGGGATCGAATATTTGTAGGTGTGCGCGGCGGCGTCGTATTTCTCCAGCACTTCGTCGAAGCTCGGGTCGCCCGGCGCCTTCAGCACCAGATGACGGATCGAGCCGACTTCATTGCCCTTGTCGGCCACGCTCGACCCGATGACGGGGTGCCATTTCGCGATGCTGTCGAAATTCCCGACGATCGCCCAGACCTGATCGACGGGCTTGTCGATTTCAATGGTCTCGACGATTTTCTGCCGGGTCGGGCCATGCGCCCAGGCTGGCGCCGCGACAAAGGCGACCAGGGCCGCCGCCAGAGCAAAAGCTTTCATTCCATCCCTCATTCCATAACGCCGGACTTGCGCCGGTTGGGAGGGCGATCTTGGCGGAAAGCTCGCGCCGCTGCCAAGGGCAGGCGGGTGGTCTCAAGGTCGAATGAGCGAAAACTAAGAAGGCGCGCGGTCATTTCGCGCGCTGGTAAAATCCCGAAAAAGACACGTTCATCCCGCCGCATTGCATATTGTCGCGTACGAAAAGCGCGTCTCCGGCGCGGGCGAAACGCAGGCGGCAGGAGGCGTCCGGGTTTTTCGGATCGGCGTCCTTGTCCGTGAAGCCGGCCTGGCCGTCCTTCAGCGCGAGGGCGCCGGAAAATTCGCCGCTATTGACCGCGCCGCGCTTGACGCGGGCCGGATCGAGCGCGCCGAAGGTCGCGCTTCCTTGGGCCTGCAAGCCGCCGTCGGTCTCGTCGATCCTGATCTCGGCCTCGACTCGGGACCATTTGCCCGCCCAGCCCGCCGGATCGGCGACCAGCGGGGCGGGTTCTATCGCCGAGGCGGGCAGCCAGCCGCCGCGATCGCCCTTGCCATTGTCGTAATCGACGCAGATGAAATCGCCCCGCTTGACGCCTAGGACGACCAGATCGCCGGCCACGAGATAGGCCTTGTCCTGGCACGCCGGCGCCGCCGAGGGGCAGGCGTTTTTCCCCTCGCCATTCTTCACGAAACGGACTTTTCCAGCTTCCGCCTTGATCCGGCCGACGACGAGCGCCGGCGTATCGGCGAAGCCGACGCCCGAGCAGAAGCGGTCATCCGCGCGGGCTTGCGCGGTCAGCGCCATCGCGGCGCCCAGCAGGATCGTCAGGCGCCGCATATTGGTCAGGCCTTCTTGCCGAATTCCGAAACGCCGCCATGGGCGGCCGACCATTCCGCCGGCGCGTGCAGGAATTTCTCGACCTCGTCCAGCGTCGCGTCGGGCAGATAATGCGTCTTGCGCGCCACCTTCAGCACGTCCCACCAAGTGGTGAGTTGGTGCAGTTCGATGCCTTCCTTCCGCAATTCGTCGCGCGCCTGCGGGAAAATGTCATAGAAGAAGAACACGAAAGTATGGCCGCATTGCTGGCCCGCCTCGCGGATCGCCTGACAGAAATTCACCTTGGAGGCGCCGTCCGTGGCGAGGTCTTCCACCAGCAGCGTGCGCGCGCCGTCGGTCACTTCGCCCTCGATCCGGGCGTTGCGGCCGAAGCCCTTGGGCTTCTTGCGGACATATTGCATCGGCAGAGCCAGCCGGTCGGAAATCCAGGCGGCATAGGGAATGCCGGCCGTCTCGCCGCCCGCGATAATGTCGAGGCTCTCATAGCCGATCTCGCGCTGGATCGTCTTGACCGCGAAATCGAGGATCACATTGCGCAGGCGGGGGAAGGCGATCAGCTTGCGCATGTCGGTATAGACCGGGCTGGCCCAGCCCGAGGTGAAGATGAAGGGCTTGTCCGCATTGAACAGGACGGCGCCGACCTCCAGCAGCATTTTGGCGGTTTCTTCGGCGATAAACTGCTTTTCCAGCGCGGCGGGGGACAGGTCGGACATGAGGCGCCTCCAAGATTTGCGCTGGTTTGGACCGGATAGGGCTTCAGGTCAATCGGCTGTTGCTCGCGGTTCGGAGACGCGCGAAAAAGGGGCATGACCGATCTTTTCGCCAGCGCCGGTTTTGAAAAGGACGCGCCGAGTCCCTTGGCGGAGCGCCTGCGTCCGAAGACGCTCGCCGAAGTCGCCGGGCAGGACCATCTGCTCGGCCCCCATGGCGCGCTGACCCGGCTGATCGAATCGGGCTCGCTCGGTAGCTTGATCTTCTGGGGGCCGCCCGGCACCGGCAAGACCACTGTGGCGCGGCTGCTGGCCCATGAGACCAGGCTGCATTTCGTCCAGGCCTCTGCGATCTTTTCGGGCGTCGGCGAGCTGAAGAAGATCTTCGAGGAGGCCCGCGCGCGTCGTCGGACGGGGCAGGGCACGCTTTTGTTCGTCGATGAAATCCACCGCTTCAATCGCGCCCAGCAGGACAGTTTTTTGCCGGTGATGGAGGACGGCACCATTACTTTGATCGGCGCCACCACCGAAAATCCGTCTTTCGAGCTGAACGCCGCGTTGCTGTCGCGCGCCCGCGTGATGACCTTTCACAGCCTCGATGTGGCCGCCATCGAAAAGCTGCTGGAGCGCGCCGAGGTGGTCGAGGGCAAGACACTGCCGCTCGACGAAAACGCCCGCGTGACGCTCGCGGCCATGGCCGATGGCGACGGCCGCGCCGCGCTCACTTTGGTCGAGGAGATTTTCCGCGCCGCCCGCCCCGACGAGATGTTCGACGCCAAGGGGCTGAGCGAGATCGTCCAGCGCCGCGCGCCGATCTACGACAAGGGGCAGGAGGGCCATTACAACCTCATCAGCGCCTTGCACAAAACCGTGCGCGGCTCGGACCCGGACGCCGCGCTCTATTATCTCGCGCGCATGTTCGACGCCGGCGAGGACCCTTTGTTCATCGCGCGGCGCGTGGTGCGCATGGCGGTGGAGGATGTCGGCCTCGCCGATCCGCAGGCTCTGGTCATCGCCAACGCCGCCAAGGACGCCTATGACTTTCTCGGCAGTCCCGAGGGCGAGCTGGCCATCGCGCAAGCCGTGGTCTATTGCGCGACGGCGCCCAAATCCAACGCCAATTACACGGCCTATAAGGCGGCCATGCGGTTGGCGCGCGAGCATGGCTCGCTGATGCCGCCCAAGGTCATCCTCAACGCGCCGACCAAGCTGATGAAATCGGAAGGCTATGGTTCTGGTTATGCCTATGACCACGACCAGCCCGACGCCTTTTCCGGTCAGGATTACTGGCCGCCCGAATTGGGGCGGCAGACGCTCTACGAGCCAGTCGAACGCGGCTTCGAGCGTGAGATCCGCAAGCGGCTGGATTATTGGGACAAGCTCCGTCAGGAGCGCGGCAAGGACAGGTAGCCTGGAGCGCGCCGGGCGCGCGGCGCGTGGGTGGGGGAGTGCAAGCCGTGGAACGGCCTGAAAATTTCGATCGCTATCTTGCTCATTTCCGGGTGCGCTCGCGTCTGGCGCGCAAGAAATTATACCGGCGGTCGCTGTTCATCGTCGGCGGCCTCGCGGTCGGCGCCGTCGCCGTCCTGATGGCCTGGCTGGCCGATCATGCGCAGGACATTTTCGCCGCGGGCCTACGGACCGCGCCCTATCTCGCGCTGGCGGCGACGCCGCTCGGCTTCGCGCTCGCGACCTTGCTGGCGCGCCATGTCTTTCCCAATTCGCAGGGCAGCGGCATTCCGCAAACCATCGCCGCGCTGCAGATCGAGAATCAGGCCAGTCGCGCGCCGCTGGTCTCGCTGCGGGTCGCCTTCGGCAAGATCGTCGTCATGACGCTCGGCCTGTTGTTCGGGGCCTCGACCGGGCGCGAGGGGCCGACCGTTCAGGTCGGGGCGGCGATCATGTTCGCCATGGGACGAACGGCGCCTTACCGGCAAAGCGGGTTCTTGCTGGCGGGCGCTGCGGCGGGCGTGGCGGCCGCCTTCAATACGCCGCTCGCCGGCATCGTCTTCGGCATCGAGGAAATGAGCCGCTCCTTCGAGCAGCGCACCAGCGGCCTGATCATCGGGGCCGTCATCGCGGCCGGCCTGACCTCGCTCGCTCTGATCGGCGATTATTCCTATTTCGGCTCGACGGCCGAGCGCCTGCCGCTCAGCTCGGATTGGTTCGGCGTGCTGGTCTGCGCAATGGTCGGCGGGCTGAGCGGCGGTCTTTTCATCCGCCTCGTCGCCTCTTTCGCCAAGGGCCTGCCGGGCCGGGCCGGCGCGGCCATCGCGCGCTGGCCGATCCTGTTCGCCATGCTGTGCGGGCTCGGTGTCGCGCTCTGCGGCCTCAACGGCGACGCTTCGGTGTTCGGGACGGGCTATGCGCAGGCGCGCGCGGTGGTCCACGCCAGCGGCGATATCGATTATTGGTTCGCGCCGCTGAAATTCGTGGCCACCACCCTATCGGCGATCAGCGGCATTCCCGGCGGCGTGTTCTCGCCCTCGCTGGCGATCGGCGCGGGCGAGGGCTCGGCGCTCAGCCTGATCTTTCCACATCTGGCTTTGGGCGCGCTCGCCTTGGTCGGCATGGTCGCCTATCTCACCGGCGTCACCCAGGCGCCGATCACAGCTTTCGTCATCGTGTCCGAAATGACCGACGATCACGCCATGATCATTCCGCTGATGCTCGCCGCCGTGGTGGCGCGGGCGGCCTCGCGGCTGCTCAGCCGCGAGGGGCTTTATCATGCCCTGTCTCACGGATTTCTGGCTTCGGCGCGGGCGGAGCCCGCGAAAATGGCTTAATGACGTCGCCGCGCGGCTTGGCTATAGAAGGCCGATGCAGGCCTATCTGATCGTTTTCCTCGGCGCCGGGCTCGGCGGCTGCCTTCGCCACACCATCAATCTGCTCGCGGCGCGGCTGTGGGGGACGAATTTCCCGTGGGGGACGTTCGTGATTAATATTTCCGGCTCGCTGGTGATGGGCCTGATCGCTGGCTGGCTGGCTTTCCGCGCCGGCGCCGGCTGGACGCAGCATGTGCGGCTGTTCCTGCTGACCGGCATTCTCGGCGGCTACACCACCTTTTCCGCCTTTTCGCTCGACGCCGCGCTGCTGTACGAGCGCGGCGAGCCCGGCCTGATGGCGGCCTATGTCGTCGGCTCGGTCCTGCTCGCGCTGGCCGGCGTGTTCGGCGGTCTCGCTCTGGTGAGGGCTTTGTCATGATCCGCATGCGTTCCGGCCCACCGAAAAAACCTTCCGTGCAAAAGCCTTCCGCGCGCAAGACGGAGGGCAAGCCTTTAGCCGCGAAAGCCGGACCAAAGGCTGCGCTCAAACCGGCCGCCGAAAAGCCCAAACCCGCCAAACCGGCGGCCGAGCCGGTCAAGCAGGCAACCGGCGTGCAGAACCTCGTCGTGACCGAGGACGAGGACGGCATGCGCCTCGACCGCTGGTTCAAGCGGCGGCTTCAGACTTTGGCCCTGTCGCATCTGGCGAAAATCTGCCGCAAGGGCGAGGTGCGGCTCGATGGCAAGCGCGTCGAAACCTCCTCGCGCGTTGCGGCAGGCCAAACGGTCCGCGTGCCGCCGCTCAATGTCGATGCGCCCAAGGCGCCGGCGGTCAAGCGCCCCGAGCAATCCGAAGCCGACGCCCGCGCCATAAGGGACATGATCCTGCTCGACGACCGCGACCTGATGGTGCTGAACAAGCCGTTCGGTCTCGCCGTGCAGGGCGGCTCCGGCACCAAGCATCATCTCGACGGCATGCTGCAATCGCTCGCCAATGAGCGCGGCGACAGGCCGGTGCTGGTCCATCGGCTCGACCGCGACACCTCGGGCGTGCTGCTGATCGCCAAGACCCGCAAAATGGCGGCCGATCTCGGCGAAATCTTCCGCTCGCGTTCGGCCAAGAAAATCTACTGGGCCATGGTCGAGGGCGTGCCGCGCCCGACACACGGCCGGATCTCGCTCTATCTCGCCAAGGGCGAAGCGATGGGCGACAACCGCGCGCCGCGCAAAGGCCGCCACGGCATGGAGGAGCGGCGCGACATCGAAAAAATGCGCGTCGCCAAACATGGCGACGACGACGCCCAGCATTCGCTGACCTATTACGCTCTGGTCGACAAGCTCGCCCCGCGCCTGTCGTGGCTGTCGATGAAGCCCTTGACCGGCCGCACCCATCAGTTGCGCGCCCATGCCGAAGCGATCGGCTGCCCCATTGTTGGCGATCCCAAATATGGCCACAGCGACGAGGACAGCCGCCGCCGCGCCGACCCGAACCGCAATCTGCCGGATGGAGTCGAGAACAAGCTGCACCTGCAGGCGCGGCGGCTGATCCTGCCGCATCCCAAGGGCGGCGTGCTCGACGTCACCGCGCCGCTGCCGCCGCATATGCGGAAAAGCTGGGACCTGTTCGGCTTCGACGCCAACCAGCGCGATCCGATTCTGGACGCGCCGGACGAATGAGGGAGGGCGGGGCGTCATGACCGACAGCAAGGCGCCCTTTCCCTTCGGCTTCGCGCTGGTCTTGGTCATCGCGTCGGGGCTTTACGTCGCGGTGCTCCATGACGCCCTGACGATCCAGACCGGCGGCGGCGAAGCAGTCATCGCGGCGGCTTTTGAAGGGCTGTTTCTGGTCGGGGGTCTGTGGCTGGCGCTGACGCTCCTGCTGATCATCGGCGCGGTCGCCGGAAACATGCCCCGCGCCGCCGCCTATGCGGCGGTTCCGCTGGTCCCGGCGTCCGGCGTCGCCGCCTTTGTCGCGCTGGATATGTGCTCGCGCGACCAGCGCTGGGCGGCGGTCTTTCCCGCCGCCCTCGCGGCGCTGCTGGCTTTTTACGCGTGCTGGGCGCGATGGCCGCGATTGCAGGCGGCCCTGCCGCCCCCGACTGTGACCCGCACGGTCTGGGGCGCGGTTTTCGTCCTGTCCGCGGCGGCTTTCGCAGCCGCCGCGATCTGGTGACGACGCCTTTTGTCAGAGGTGGATGCCGCCCGAAACCTCGATGCGCTGGCCGTTGATCCAGCCGGATTCGTCGGACAATAGCGCCGCGACCGCGCCGCCGATGTCATCCGGCAGTCCCACCCGCCCCAGCGCCGTCTGCGAGGCGATCATATGGTTGATCTCGGCATCGTCGCGGACGCGGCCGCCGCCGAAATCGGTCGCGATCGCGCCCGGCGCGATGACATTGGCGGCTATGCCGCGTGGGCCAAGCTCCTTGGCGAGATAGCGCGTGAACACTTCCACGCCGCCCTTCATCATCGCGTAAGCGGCATAGCCGGGATAGCTGAACCGGGCGAGGCCCGACGAGACATTGATGATCCGTCCGCCGTCGCGGATCAGCGGCAGCAGCGCCTGGGTGAGGAAGAACGGCGCCTTGAGATGGATGGCGACCATCTCGTCGAATTTCTCGACCGATGTTTCGGCGATCGGCGCATAGGCGCCCGTGCCGGCGTTGTTGACGAGATAATCGAAATCGGTCCGGCCCCACACCTCCGCCAGCTTGGCCTTCACGCCTTGCGCAAAAGCCGGGAAAGACCCGCTTTGGGTGACGTCGAGCGGCAAGGCTGCTGCTTTCACGCCCAGCGCCTCGATCTCGGCGCGGGCTTCATCCGCCGCATCCTTGCGGGCGTGATAGGTGAGGATGATCCCGACGCCGCGACGCGCCAGATGCAGCGCCATATTGCGGCCAAGGCCGCGGCTCCCGCCGGTGATGAGTGCGATTTTCATGATCGGTCCCTCATGTTCAGGATTGATGGGCCGGACCTTACGGGCTACGCTTTCCAGACGAAAGAAGGCACCCAAAAGATTTATACTAACCAAAAAGAGAGTGACATGCCGCTGCGCTTCAAGCCGCCGACGGAGGACCAGATCGCGAAGATCAAGGTGATCTATGAGCGCCAGCGCGCGGAGCCGATCGAGGATCCGCGCGTCGAGAAACTGGTCGAGGAATTAATCGGCCGCGTCGCCGACAAATGGACCATGATCATTCTGGAACTGCTGGTCGAGCACGAGACATTGCGCTTCACCCAGCTCTCGCGGCTGATCGGCGCGATCAGCCAGAAAATGCTGACCCAGACCCTGCGCCTGATGGAGCGCGACGGTCTGGTGACGCGAAAGGTCTATCCGGTGGTGCCGCCCAAGGTGGAATATAGCCTGACCGAACTGGGCCTGACGCTCAGCGCGGCCTTTTGCGGCGTCTGGGTCTGGGCCGCCGACAGTCTCAAGGCGGTGGAAAAGGCGCGGCAGGCTTTCGATGCCGGGCAGGGCGGCGACTGACGCCACAAAGAAAAACGGCGGCCTCTTGGGCCGCCGTCAGGCTCATGTCAGGCCGCGGCATAGGCCGCGCAGGCCTCGAAACCGGCGCGCAATTCGTCTTCCTTCAGCTTGCGGCCGATGAAGACGAGGCGGCTGGTGCGCTTTTCGTCCGCCTTCCAGTCGCGTTGCAGGTCGCCGTCCAGAATCATGTGGACGCCTTGGAAGACATAGCGCTTCGGCTCGTCGGGGAAGGCCAGGATGCCCTTGGAGCGCAGAATGTCCGGCCCGTCGCGCTGAACCACCTCATTGATCCAGGGAAGGAACAGGTCGGGGTCGACCGGGCCGTCGAGCTGGAAAGCCACCGAGCGGACCTGCTCGTCGTGAATCACCTTCGGCGCGTGGTGATGCCCGTGTTCGTGATGGCCGTGTTCGTGGTGGTCATGATCGTGACCGCAATCCGGCCCACATTCATGATCGTGGTCATGATGATCATGATGGTCGTGGTGATCATGCCCATGGTGATGGTGGCCATGGTCGTGATCGTGATGATCGTGATGATCGTGATCATGCTCCTCGGCCGCCAGAAAGTCCGGCTCCAGCTCAAGGATGCGGTCGAGATCGAAGGCTTTGCGGTCCAGCACCGCGTCGAGCGCGATATCGCATTTCTGCGTGCGATGCAGTTTGGCATAGGGGTTGAGGCCGCGAATGCGGGCCTCGACCTCTTCCAGCTCGTCCGGCGTCACCAGATCGGTCTTGTTGAGCAGGATGACGTCGGCGAAGGCGATCTGGTTCTTGGCTTCCGGCGCGTCCTTCAGCCGGGCCGCCAGGAATTTCGCGTCGGCGACCGTGACGATGGCGTCGAGCCGGGTCTGGTTCTGCACGTCGGCGTCGACGAAGAAAGTCTGCGCCACCGGGGCCGGGTCCGCCAGCCCGGTGGTCTCGACCAGAATGGCGTCGAACTTGCCCTTGCGCCGCATCAGCCCCTCGATGATGCGGATCAGATCGCCGCGCACCGTGCAGCAGATGCAGCCGTTGTTCATCTCGAACACTTCCTCGTCGGCGTCCACGACGAGTTCGTTATCGATGCCGATTTCACCGAATTCATTGACGATGACGGCGAATTTCTTGCCGTGGTCCTCGGTGAGGATGCGGTTCAGCAAGGTCGTCTTGCCCGCGCCGAGATAGCCGGTGAGGACGGTGACGGGAATCTTTTCGACGGACATGCGCACTCCGGTCAGGTGTTGGGGCCCAGCGCCTTTTTCAATTCGACTATATTGTGTTCCATCATCGCAATGTAAGTGGCGGCGGGGCCATCCGGCGGCGAAAGCGAATCCGAAAACAGCTCGCCGCCGATTTTCGCCCCGGATTCCTGGGCGATGCGCTTCATCAGGCGCGGATCCGAAATGTTTTCTAAGAAAACGGCGGGAGCATGTTCGCGCTTGATCTGTGTGATCAGCCGCGCGACGTCCTTGGCCGAAGGCTCGGATTCGGTCGAGAGGCCCTGCGGCGCGATGAATTCGAAGCCATAGGCTTCGCCGAAATAGCCGAAGGCGTCATGGGTGGTGATGATCTTGCGGTTTTTCGCCGGAATCGAGGCGATCGCCGCGCGCACCTTCTTGTCGGTTTCGTCGAGCGCCGCCTGATAGCTCTGGGCGCGGGCGCGGAAATAATCGGCGTCGGCGGGGTCGGCCGCGATCAAAGCGGCGAGAATGTTCGACACATAGATTTTCGCATTGGGGACGCTCTGCCAGGCGTGCGGATCGATCCCTTTCTTGCCGTCTTCTTCGCCCTCGCGCGGCGTTATGCCCTTGGTCGCGACGATCACCGGCGCCTTGGCGCCCGAGGCCTCGATCAGGCGGGTCATCCAGCCTTCGAGGGTCAGGCCGTTGACCACGATCATTTTCGCGGCGGCGAGGCTCTGGGCGTCGGCCGGGCTTGGCTGGAAGACATGGGCGTCGCCATTGGGCCCGACCAGCGATTTGACCTCGACCTTGTCGCCGCCGACTTCCTGCACGAAATCGCCGAGAACGGAGAAACTGGCCACCACCGGGATTTTCCCGGCGCTCTGGGCGCGGCCGGCGATCGGGGCGAGCGTCGCCGCGAAGGCGACCGCGGCGATCAGGACTCTTTGCAGGCGCATCGACAAAATCCTATCTTGTTGAAACTGACGCCGCAGAGATTACGTATATTATAACATCCGTCAAGAGGTCGAAATGTCCGCTCCATCGGCGCCGGCGCGTCTCAACGAAATGCAAAGCCGCATCCGCGACCTGCTCGCGGAAGCCAGCAAGCCGCTTTCCGCCTATGACGTGATCGACGCTCTGCGCGACCACGGCCGGGTGGCGCCGCCGACGGTCTATCGCGCCTTGCAGAAACTGATCGACGAGGGGCTGGCGCATCGGCTGGAGACGCAGAACGCCTATGTCGCCTGCCGCGATCATGGCCCGAGCTGCGGCCACCGCCACAAGGCCGGCTTCATGATCTGCCGCGCCTGCGGCAAGACGCAGGAATTCGGCGACGAAGAGATCGAGCGTCTGCTGTCGCGCACGGCGGCGCAGGGCGGCTTCACCGCCGAGCGGGTCGCGATCGAAATTCAGGGCCTTTGCGCGGCCTGTGCGGAGGCTGGCGTCAGCCTTCCAGATGCGAGCGCGGGGTGAGGCTTCGCAACAGGCCGCCGGCCGGCCCGGCGACCAGCGAGATGACATAAAACAGGCCGCAGGCGAGAATGATCAGCGGCCCTGACGGCAGTCCCCAATAGAACGACGCCAGCAGCCCGACATAGGCTCCGGTCACGCCAATGCCAGCGGCGATCAGGATCATGCCGGTAATATTCTGGGTCCACAGCCGCGCGCTGACGGCGGGCAGCATCATCGCGCCGACCGCGAGCAGCGTGCCAAGTGCATGGAAGCCCGCGACCAGATTGAGCGCGACAAAAGCCAGAAAGGCGGCCTGCGTCCAGGCGCCGGCGCCGCTCACCGAGGACAGGAAGCCCGGATCGAGCGTGTCCATCACCAGCGGACGATAGATCGTGGCGAGGCCGATCAGGGTGATGCTGGCGATGCTGGCGAGCAGCAGCATGGTGGCGTCGTCGAGCGCCAGCACGCTGCCGAACAGCACATGCAGCAGATCGACATTGGAGCCGCGCACCGAAACGATGGTGACGCCGAGCGCCAGCGACAGCAGATAGAAGGCGGCGAGCGAGGCGTCCTCGCGCAAGGCGGTGGCCCGCGCGATCGCGCCGGAGCCGATGGCGACCGCGAAGCCGGCGATCACCCCGCCGATGGTCATGGCGGGCAGCGACAGGCCGGCGATGAGATAACCGATGGCCGCGCCGGGCAGAATGGCGTGAGCCATGGCGTCGCCTGATAGCGACATGCGGCGCAGAATCAGGAACACGCCGAGCGGCGCGCCCGCCAAAGCCAGCGCGAACGCGCCCACCAGGGCGCGCCGCATGAATTCATAATCGAGGAAGGGCGCGATCAGCAAGGAGAACAACATGGGTTCTGTTTAACGGGTTTTCGGAAGGCTTCAAGTTTGGGGCCCGGCGGGCTGCGGCTCGGTTTGGGTTTTCCGCTCGCGACCCGCTGTAGCAATTCAAAGCGATTGTTGGATGACCGGATCAGACGAAACAGCAGTCAAGCGCCAGCGCCGCGGAACACAATAGAGTCGAAAGTGCGTGCGGCAATGTGTCCGCCATCGCCAGGATAAGAGGTTGTGGCGGAGGTCGGGTGAACGGAGGCTAGGACAAGACCGGAAAGCCTGTCGCTCCTTCGCATGCTGAAGGCGTTGCGAGAGGCATCAGCGAGACCGCTCAGATCGAAGTCCTGAATTTGAGCGGGCTGATCCCCGTCATGCGCTTGAATGCGCGACGAAAACTGCGGGCGTCGGAATAGCCGAGGCGCTCGGCGGCTTCGTCGACCGTCGCGCCTGAAAGCAACAGCGCTTTGGCGGTCTCGAGCCGGCTGGCGCCTGTGACCTCCGAAAAGCTGAAGCCCTCGCGCGCCAACTGCCGAGCCAGGGAGCGCTCGCTGACACCGAGTTCTCTGGAAACCTCTTGCCGGCCTATGAGCCTTCCGTCGACTGCGACGATTCGACGAACCTGACTGCTTGCGTCGGAAGACGAGAACCGGGGCAGGTCCAGCTCGGCCGCTCGGCGCCAATGCGCCGCGGCGGCGGCATCGGGAAAGCGCAACCGCTTCTGCAATGTCTCCGTTCTGTAGACCAGTCGGTTTCGCTCGGCCGGCGCCACGATTTGGCAACCGATCGCGAGCGACATCGCACGCCGGACGGGCTCTTGTAGGGCGTCTTCCAGTTCGAGCCGCAGCGGGCGAGCGTTTTCACAGGGCAGTTGCGCCGTCACGCCCGCGATCGTCGCCAGATGGTCGACCTTCCAGAACGGCGTCAATTCGTGGCCTCCGAAGAGATCCCACGCAACGATCGCCGTTTCCTCGCCTTCCACCTCCCATTCCAGCCCGAGAACGGAGCCAGCGAGCGAGGCAAACTCCAAAAGGAAGCGCAACGCCGCCCCAACCGTCGGCTGCACCATCATGCCAAGGCCGATGACGCCCAGAAAAGCAAGCGACTTCCGGCTCGCGTAGTCGATCGGGAACGTCTCGCCGAGGCGGTGGCGCGCTCGCAGGAAGGCTTCGTGACAGTCGGCATAAGACACAGCTTGCCCGGGGGCGACAACCCTGACGTCCTCAAACTCGACGAAAGGAAACATCTCCCGCCTGTCCCATCCCCTCTCGAATGAGAGGGTGATCAGGGGGGAAATGGCCTGAACCGGCACGATCTTTTCGCGGGGCGCGGGTCGTCGCCGCCGGTCGGAGCTGTCATGCGACATGGCGAGAATTGTCCCCCTTCTGACCGAAAACGTCCTTGTTGATGCAAGTGACAAATTCTACCAACTGAAATGCGAAGTCGAGCTTGAGCTCTCTGCCTGGCGTCGCGGCGAACCTTGCGTGGGGCTGGCGGCCATCGCGCGCGAACGGCGAGGCGCGGGCCGACGCCTGTTTCGCGGAGCAGGTCCGCCGCGCCCGTGAGGCCCGCGACCCGCTGCGGGGGGACAATGTTCAATTTCGTTACCGAACGCGATCTGTCGTGAAAAGAGAAACAGCGTAGCTGCAATTGCAATAGCATGCGCCGCGCTGGCGATGAATGGCGACCGGCCGGAAAAAATCTGTTGGGACCATCCGCAGGGAGTGAAGCCAAAATGAAGATTTCAAGACGCGCGCTTTCGATCGGGCTCGGCGCTCTGGGCGCCGGCCAGGCGCTTGCCTCCGCCCATGCGGAAGGCCTGCTCAGCGAATTGAGCGGCGACGTCGAGGATTTCCGCGCCGGCGTCGAGGCCTATATTTTCGGCTATCCGCTGGTGACGATGGAAATGACCCGCCGCGTCATGACCAATGCCGCGACGCCGGGCCCGATCCACGGGCCGATGGGCCAGTTCGTCCGCATGCGCACCTATCCCGACGCCAGCTTCCGCGACGTCACGGCGCCCAATGCCGACACGCTTTACACCACGGCCTGGGTGGATGTCGGCCAGGAGCCCTGGGTGCTGAGCATCCCGGACATGAAGGGCCGCTATTTCCTGTTCCCGATGCTCGACGGCTGGACCAATGTGTTCGAGGCTCCCGGCTCCCGCACCACCGGAACCGGGGCGCAGACCTATGCCATCACCGGCCCGGGCTGGAAGGGGACGCTGCCCGCCGGCGTCGTCGAATATAAATCGCCGACCGCCATCGTCTGGCTGCTCGGCCGCATCTATTGCACCGGCACGCCGGAAGATTACGCCGCCGTCCACGCCTTGCAGGATCAGTTCAAG
>NZ_JAYSBG010000052.1:0-14963 GCF_041915505.1 Rhodoblastus sp.
GCAGCCCGGAACGCTGGCGCGATTGGGCGGCCTTTCTCCACGGCGGCAAGAAGAGCGACGGCGCCAATGCCGAGGCTTTGGAATCGGCGTGGCGGCATTGGCGCGCGGGAAGGCGCGGCGAGGCGCTTGACGATTTGTTCGGGGTTTTCTTCACCGCCAAGGGCGAGCCGGCGAAACGATTGCTGACGGGCGATCTCGCCAAGGCGAGGCCGGATATTGCCGAAGAATTGGAGCGCGAACAGTTTCGTCTCGCGGCGTTGCGTGAAAAAGTCCGGGCCGCCGAAACCGCCGAACGCAGCCTCGCCTTGAGCGCGCTCGTCAACGCCATTCTCGACCGTTACGAGGCGTTGAAGGCCGAGCGGCAGATGCTCGATTTCGACGATCTGATTTCGCGCACCCGCGCGCTGCTGTCGCGCTCATCGGCGCGCTGGGCGTTACAAAAACTCGACGCTGGCATCGATCATATTCTGGTCGATGAGGCGCAGGACACCAGCGCGGCGCAATGGGATATTCTTGACCGCATTTCCGAGGATTTTTTCGCGGGCGAGGGACAGGCGCGCGGATTGCGCACCTTTTTCGCGGTGGGCGACGAGAAGCAGTCAATCTTTTCCTTCCAGGGCGCCGAGCCGAAATTATTCGCGGCGCAGAAGGAGGATTTTCGCAAGAGGGTCGAAGGGGCCGGGCGGCCGTTCGCGCCGGTCGAATTGACGCTCTCTTTCCGATCGGCGCCCGGCGTGCTCGAAGCGGTGGATGCGGTGTTCGGCAGGTCGGACAATTTTCGCGGCCTTTCCGCTCAGGCGGACCATGTTCGCACCGTTCACGAGGCGCTGAAGCGCGGCTTGCCGTCGCGCATCGAAATCTGGGATGTGATCGCGCCCGGCGAGAAGGAGGAGCGGCGCGATTGGCGCCTGCCGCTCGATTTCCGCGACGAGGCGGATGCGCCGGTCGCCGCCGCCCGGCGTATCGCCGAAACCATCCGGCTTTGGCTTCAGCCCGGCTCCGGCGAGACCGTGCAGGAGGGCGACAAGCGGCGGCCCGTTCGCCCGGGCGACATCATGATTCTGGTGCGCCGCCGCGACGCTTTTTTCGACGCTATGATCCGCGCCTTGCGTGAGAAAAACGTCCCGGCGGCGGGCGCCGACCGGCTCAAGCTGGCGCAACATATCGCGGTCATGGATCTGGTCGCCATTGGCCGCGCGGCGCTGTTGCCGGACGATGATCTGACGCTCGCCACCGCGCTGAAAACGCCTCTGTTCGGTTTCGACGATGACGACCTGATCCGCCTCGCGCCCGAGCGGGAAGGATCGCTGCACGAGGCCCTATGCCGCGCGTCGGAGGAAAAATTCCAGGCGGCCGCCGCGCAGCTCGATCTGCTGCGCCGGATGGGCCGCGCCCTGCCGCCCTTCGCCTTCTACGCCCGCCTGCTTGGCCCGCGCGGCGGCAGGCGCGCCTTTCTCGCGCGGCTCGGCCCGGAGGCCGGCGACGCGCTCGACGAATTCCTCAATCTGGCTTTGGCCCATGAGCGCGCCCGCGCGCCTTCGCTCGCGGCCTTTCTGGCCGAGGTCGCCGGGCTGGAGGTCGAGATCAAGCGCGACATGGACCTGACCTCGTCCTTCGTGCGGGTCATGACGGTCCATGCCGCCAAGGGGTTGGAGGCGAAGATCGTCTTTCTGCCGGATGTCTGCGCCGCGCCCGGCGGCGGCGGGCGGGATGGCGCGCTTCACCTCGTCGCTGCGCCGAACGGCGCTGATCTCATCGCTTGGTCGCCGAAAAAGGATCTCGATTGCGCCGCCGTCGCCGCCGCCCGCGCCGCGCGGGCCGAGGATTCCGCCGACGAATATCGCCGCCTGCTCTATGTCGCCATGACCCGCGCCGAAGAGCGGCTCTATATCGCCGGCCATCGCGGCGCGCGTGCCGTTTCGCCGGAGAGCTGGCGGGCGATGATCGAACGCTCCCTGCTCGACGCCGCGACCGAAGCCCCGGCGCCCTGGGGCGACGACGCCACCGTCTTGCGCTTCGGCCCGCCGGAGGAAACGACGGCGGCCCCGATGGCGGAACCTGTCGCCCCGCGCGTGTCGCCGCCTGCGCCGCCCGCATGGCTGTTCGCGCCGGCGCCGTCGGAACAGGCCGCCGCGCCGCCGCTGCGGCCGTCGAGCGCGTTGGAGGGCGCGGACCAGACGGCTGCGGCCGAAGCCGCGCTGTCGCCGCAACGCGCCGCGGCGCTGGAGGAAGGCCGCCTCGTCCATCGGCTGCTGCAATATCTCCCCGACCTGCCGCGCGAAATCCGCCGCGAGGCCGCCCTGCGCGATCTCGCCGCCCAAGGCCTTGCGCCCGGCCGCGCCGCCCTGCTGGCGGAGCGCGTGCTCGCCATTCTGGACGATCCGCGCCTTGCGCCCTTGTTCGGCGAAACCTCGGCCGCTGAAGTCCGCATCGCCGCGCGGCTGGCGAGGCCGGGCGGGGGCTCGGTCGACATCATGGGCGCGATCGACCGCATGGCCGAAACGGCGGACGGCGTCTGGCTCGCGGATTACAAGACCGGAACGCCGGGCGCGGCGGCCAATCCCGCTTATGTCGTCCAGCTCTCGTTTTATCGCGCCGCGGTCGCGGCGCTCTATCCCGGCCGGCCGATCCGCTGTTTCCTGATCCACGCCGCCGGCCCGGTGGTGGTCGAGGTCGAAACCGCTGCCTTGGACACCGCTTTAAGTACGGCTTTGCGGGGCGGGCAGGCGGCAAGTTAGAAATTTTCTAAACAAGGGGGAAGTGATTGCGCGGCGACGGACGATGGCGAAACTGACGCTCAAAGGAGTTCAACAATGAAGTCATGGTCGTCCAAAGCCTGCCTCGCCGCTGTCGCGCTCTTCGGGGCCGGTTCGCTTGCCCTCGCCAAGGAAACCCCGGTCGGCAAGCCGCAATCGGTCGGCGGCATGGAGATCGGCGCCGTCTATCTCCAGCCGATCGAGATGGAGCCGGCCGGCGTGATGCGCGACGCCAAGGATTCCGACGTCCATCTCGAGGCCGACATCCATGCCTCCAAAGACAATCCGAACGGCTTCGCCAAGGGCGACTGGATTCCCTATCTGGCCATCACCTATGAGCTGACCAAGGAAGGCTCCGAGGAGAAGCTCAAGGGCGACTTCATGCCGATGGTCGCGGACGACGGGCCGCATTACGGCGACAATGTCAAGATGCTGGGCGCCGGCCGCTACAAATTGACGCTGCATGTTGCGCCGCCGGACGCCAATCCCCATGCTCATTTCGGCCGCCATGTCGACAAGGAGACCGGCGTCGGCCCGTGGTTCAAGCCGTTCGACGCGGTCTATGAATTCACTTATGCCGGCACGGGCAAGAAGGGCGCTTATTGAGATGAAATCCGTCACGCTGCCAGGCCTCGTTCTGCTGGCCGTCGCGTTCTGCGCGCCGGCGCTGGCCGATGACGCCTCGGCCCTGCGCATCGAATTCAACGACGGCAAGGTCTCTCCGCTGCGGCTTGAGGTTCCGGCGAACAAGACGATCGAGATCGAGCTGGTCAACAAGGGGCAGGGGCCGGCGGAATTCGAGAGCAAGCAATTGCGCAAGGAAAAGGTGCTCGCGCCCGGCGCGAGCACCACTCTGGTGATTCGCGGGCTCGACCCCGGCGAATATGATTTCTTCGACGATTTCCACCCGGAAGCGCCCCCGGCGGTTCTGGTCGCGAAATGATGTGCGGCCGGGCGGCGCCCGGCCAATGAGGAGCAGGAAGTGGGTCAGTTCGGCAATGTCGTGTTCATCGTCTGGCGCGAAAGCATTGAGGCGTTGCTGGTCATCGGCATTCTGCAGGCCTGGCTCGGACAACAGGGGGAGGATGGCCGCACGCGCGGCCGCGCCTTCCTGTGGGCGGGCGTCGGCGCGGGCCTGCTCGGCGCGGCTCTGCTCGGCGCGGTCATCATCCTGTTCGGCGAACGGCTCGACGACGACAGCCAGCAATTGTTCCAGACCCTTTTGATGCTGCTCGCGACTGGGCTGATCGTTCAGATGATCGTCTGGATGCGACGCCACGGGCGCACGTTGAAGCGCGACCTCGAAACCGCCTTGCAGGACGCCGCCGACCGCTCCAATTGGTGGGGCGTCTTCACGCTGGCGGCGATCGCGGTGGCGCGCGAGGGCGGCGAAACCGTGGTCTTTCTGGCTGGCACCCTGTCGGCGGCGCGCGGCGGCGCGCTGGTTGCGGCCGGTCTTTCGGCGGCGGCGGGGCTCGGTCTCGCGGTGCTCACTTACGCCGCGCTGCAATGGGGCAGCCGGATCCTGTCGTGGCGCCTGTTCTTCCGCGTCACCGAAGTCATGCTGCTTCTGCTCGCCGGCGCCCTGCTGCTGACGGCCGTCGACAATCTGGTCGCTTTGGGCTATCTGCCGCGCCTGTCCGGGCGGCTCTGGGACGCCTCCGCCTGGTTGTCGGACGGCGGCGGGCTTGGCGGCCTGTTCTCGACGCTGACGGGCTGGCGGGCGCGGCCTGATCTCACGGAACTGCTGGTGTTTCTCGCTTATTGGGGAGCGATGGTATGGCTGTTGTATCGGCCGCAGACCGCGTCCCGGTAAGGCCGGACGCCGCGCCGAAACCCTCGGCTCCGCCGCAAAGCGGAGTCGACGCCGCACTGGCGCGGCTGGGGATCTGGCTGCGCGATCATCAGACGATCATCCGGCGCCTCCAATGGGGCGTCGTCGGCGTTTATGTGGCCCTGCTGGTCATTCCGGCGATCCTGCCCTTGCCGCAGGGCGCGGTCCATATCTGGAGCAATTTCACGCTTTTCGCGCAATTCATGTTCTGGGGGATCTGGTGGCCCTTCGTGCTGGTCTCGATGGTGCTCGTCGGCCGGTTGTGGTGCGGCCTGCTCTGTCCTGAAGGCTCCCTGAGCGAGCGCGCGGCGGAACATGGCCGGGGCGGCGCGATTCCGGGCTGGGTGCAATGGAAGGGCTGGCCCTTCGTCGCCTTCGTGCTGACGACGATCTACGGCCAGATGACCAGCGTTTATCAATATCCGCGTCCGGCGCTGCTGGTGCTCGGCGGCTCGACTCTCGCGGCCATCGGCGTCGGCTATTTGTGGGGCCGCAACAAAAGAGTCTGGTGCCGCTTCCTGTGTCCGGTCACCGGCGTGTTCAATGTGCTGGCCAAACTGGCGCCGCTGCATTACCGCGTCGATCGCGAGACTTGGGCCCATGCGCCGAAAGCGCGCGGCGGCGTCCATCCGGTCCTCAATTGCGCGCCTTTGGTGCCGGTGCGCGCCATGCGCGGCGCCGGGACCTGCCATATGTGCGGCCGCTGCAGCGACTTCCGCGGCGCGGTGACCCTGGCGCGACGCTCGCCCAATCACGAGATTGTCCATGTCGCGGGCGACATGACCAATCCGTGGCAGAGCGCGCTGATCCTGTTCGGCATGATCGGGGTAGCGTCGGCCGCCTTTCATTGGGGCTCGTCGGCCGTCTATGTGGCGATTCGCCAGGCTTTGGCCGACCGCCTCGCGGAATGGGGCCTGATCTGGCCGATGGAGCCGGTGCTGCCCTGGTTCATCCTGACCAATTATCCCGATTTCAACGACACCATGACGCCGCTCGACGGCCTGGTGCTGCTGATCTATATCGGCGGCATGGCGCTGGCGGTGGGGCTCGCGCTCAGCCTCTGTCTGGCGCTGGCGACCCGCGCCTGCGGCGCCTGGTCGTGGCCGCGCTTCCACCATTTCGCGCAGGGACTGATTCCGGTCGCCGGCTGCGGCGTGTTCCTGGGTCTGTCCGGCATCACGCTCACCATGCTCAAGGCTGATGGAATCGTCCTGCCCTTCGTCAGCCTGTTGCGCGCGGCTTTGCTGATCGGCGCCGCTCTTTGGGCGCTCTGGCTCGGCTGGAGCATCGCGCGGACCAAGACCGCTGCTCCGGCGCGCCGGTTCGTCGCGACGCTGGCTTTCGCCGGCGCGACCACGCTCGGCAGCCTGGTCTGGGCGAGTCTTTACTGGAAGATGATCTGATCGGACGGTGAGGCGCCGTCTGCATCGGTCGCGCGGTACGGCGGCGCGATCGGGCCCTTGGCCCTTTTCGCAGGACGTGGAGCGGAATCCGTCCACAGGCGTCGCGTCGATTGACGCGCGAACGCTCGCTGCCAACAGAAAACATTTGCGCGAAAACGCCGGCCGGGCGCGGGCTGCACAAACAACAGCGATTTGCACTGTTGATTGGTGCCCAGGAGAGGATTGGCCGACGCGGTAATTTTACATCAATATATCAGCGTGTTAGCTATTTGCCAGCGACCGCTGTGTACCACTGCTATGACCTCCTGTCGAGAGCCCTTTTGCCTTTGACCGGGGATAAATCCCCTTCAGCTGACTTTGAAAAAGTTGTTGAGATGGCGGTGGCCTTCAGCGAATTCTTGGCGCGGGCGCGACTTAGGGCCGCACCAACCTCGGTCCTCAACATTCTTGCTGGCGTTCGCGGGGCGCGACGGCACCAAACGCATCCTTCGTCGTCGATGGCCGAGCTGAAACGCTGGTAGACTCGCCGAGATCGAGTCGGCGACGAAATCCACAAGGCTACCGTCGAATTCTTGGCGGCTCGTTGAACAACGCGCCGCCGTTTCGTTATGTCGATCCTAGCCGTCAGCTTAGGACCGCGATTGGGTTTCAGCGATAGGGGGCACCCCTGGGACCAGCGGGCGGCGAATTTGGGTTTCGACTCTTAGTCCGGTTATCGCCAACGCGGCAATCGTGAGGGCTGCCGCCGAACAAAAGAACAACAAGTGAACCGGCGTGCCGTTGCTGATCAGCTTGCCGCCAATGATCGGGGCGAGAATCGCCCCGATCCGACCGATCCCCATCGCCCAACCCACGCCGCTCGATCGAATGGCAGTCGGATAAATTGTCCCAGCGATTGCATTCAGTCCTGCTTGGCTGCCGGAACCGAAAAAGCCCGCCAAAATCATGACGCTTCCCAAAACGGTTGCTGTCGCGGGCACCAGACCGATAGCGGCGATGCATGGAACAGCTACCGCGAGCGACCCCAGCACGGCTTTCGGACCGATCCGGTCCATTAGATAAGGGACCGCTGCGCAGCCAATGGCCCCGGCCGACAGGAATGCGGCGCTAATCATCGCCGCCGTGCCCGGCGCGATCCCCTCGGCAGCGAAGAGCGTCGCCGACCAGCTGACGACAAAGAACAGCCCGCCAATGACGCCGATGCAGGCGATCCAGAGCCTTACCGTGCTCGAGGCGCGGCCGTCGGCGAACAACATGCGTAACGGCATACCCTGTCGACTTTCCTCCCGGTGCATAATAATTGCAGAGGCAGGGTCGATATCGATGCCCGGCTGCAATTTTTTTAAGACAGAGATCAATTCGTGGCGGCGATCCATTTTGGTCGCCAAAAATTTCACGGATTCTGGCAAAAAATGCGCCAGTACAAAGATGTACATGAAGGGAAACACAGACCCGACGACGAAAACGCTCTGCCAACCAAAATCCTTTAAAAATAGGCCTGCGATCCAACCGGGAGCCGCTGCGCCAAGAGTGTAGCCGACGAACAGCAGTCCGATCGCGGTCGCCGCGGTTCGCCTCGGAGAGAATTCCGCGTTAAGCGCCACGGTATTAGCAACCGCGCCACCGAGCCCAATACCCGCGACGAAACGCAATGCCATCAAGGCATAAATCGAAGTCGCGAATATGCACGCAAATGTAAACGAGCTGAACAAAGCGACGCCAAGAAGGATGGGACGTTTCCTTCCAAACCTGTCCCCCAGGTCCCCGCAGCCGAACGCGCCAACCATGTAGCCGACCACACTCGCAGATATTGCCAATCCAAACGTTGCCTTATCTACTACCAGTTTTTCCATAATAGACGGCGCGACATACCCTAAAATAGTAAAATCAAAACCGTCAAAAAACATGATAAAAATGCATAATGCGATAATGCGATACCTAATGTTATTGGATGATTTGCTATCAATCATTCTTTGTACGTCGATTTCGTTAGGCATTATGCCCTCCCTGTTTCCGTTTTAATTATTGAATTATGTTTGTGACCAGGCCGCCATTTGAAGTGGCCTCGTTGGCGACTTTCGACCGCATTTTCAGACGGCTGATCGTTCCCGATGGTTCAGTCGATATTCATATCGAAGGGCTGGCGATTTCTCTGCCCCCGACGGGGGGGACTGTCAAAGGCGATGCAACCATCTAGCGTCGCCAAGTCAGTGGAGATGCAAGCGCTCATCCATCCAGAAACGAGCAATTGCCTGCAACTTTGTGACGCGCGCAAGCCGCCTTCGGCGGCGGTTCCGAAAATCGAACGACCAAACGTCTGGAGGCCAGATTTCCATGAATCCGGCAACAAAGATCGCCATCATCACGGGCGGCGGCAGGGGAATCGGTCGCAGCGCGGCGTTAAACCTGGCGCGGGCGGGCGTCGACGTCGTCATAACCTATCAATCCAACATAGCGGCGGCTGAGGCTGCCGTCGACACCATTAGGGCAGGGGGTAGAAAAGCATTCGCTATCCAGTTGGACGTTGGAGAGGTGTCGAAATTCGAAGACTTTGCATCTCGCCTGGTCGGACGACTTCGTGAGTGCTGGAATCGTAGCGAATTCGACTTTCTCATCAATAATGCCGGCGATCACCGTCGCGGTCGCCTCGGAGAAATAAATCAGTCTGACTTCGATCATTTGTGCGGAGTGCATTTTAAGGGAGTGCTGTTCTTGACGCAATCATTGCTGCCATTGTTGGCGGACGGCGGAAGAATTTTGAATGTTTCCAGCGCTCTTACGCGGTTCATCACTCCCGGAAGCTCTAACAGTATCGTCTACGCATCGATGAAAGGCGCGGTCGAGATTATGACGCGTTATATGGCTCAGGAACTGGCAGGGCGTGGCATAACGGTCAATTCGTTGGCCCCAGGCGCGACGGCTACCAATTTCGGCGGCGGCGTCCTGCGCGACAATCAGGACGTCAGAAACGTCGTAGCGACACACACAGCATTCGGTCGCGTCGGCGACGCTGAAGATATTGGTGCCGCCATTGCGAACTTGCTTGATGATCGTAATCGGTGGGTGACAGGACAGCGTATTGAAGCATCTGGCGGAATGCTTCTTTGACGATGGGTGCATAATGAAATAATACTCAATATAACAAAGAATAAAATGTAATTTATAAGACATAAAACGCAACTAAAAATGAGGTATACGTAACATGGATCGCCGCATTAAGGGGATAATAGACGTTCATTCTCATTCTATGCTTTCGTCTTGGCGAAACCTGCTAAAAAAGAAAAGCGGGTCAGGTCAGCCATTATTCGAAGGGTGCGCCATTCCCGACTGGGATCCCGAAACAGCGATCGACGTTATGGATCAACACAACATCGCCGCGATGGTGTTGTCGAATCCTGTCGGCACGAAAGATCTGATGCGCGACGAAGCTGTGCCTCTGGCGCGTGATATGAATGAAGAATTAGCCGAAATTTTAAAGCGTTATCCGAAGCGGTTCGGGGCATTCGCCGTTCTACCGCTGCAAGACATTGAAGCAAGCCTCGTAGAGCTCGAATACGCATTGGACAAGCTCGGGTTCGACGGAGTGTGCATGCAGACAAGTTTCGAGGGCGTCTATCCGGGGCACTCCCGTTTTGAACCATTGTTCGCTGAATTGAATCGTCGAAAGGCGACGGTGTTCGTTCATCCAGCAAGCCCGATATACTCGGGGCAGGTTGATATGCCGCTAATCACCGGCGTGTTGGAATACCCCTTCGATACCACGCGCGCGGTCGCGAGTTTTGTCCTTTCTGGGATGCGAATGCGGTATCCGGATGTAAATTACATTGCCACGCACGGCGGAGGGGCTCTTCCATTTCTCGCTCATCGTATTGCCTTTGTTACAGGGAGGCGCGGGACAGGATATCACGCGAAGCTAACCTATGAAGAGACCATGAGCGGCTTCAAAAGTATTCATTACGACCTAGCAATAGCCACCGCCCCAGAACAATTGGCTGCTCTCCGCCAGCTCGTTCCAGTCGATCAGTTATTAGTCGGCTTCGATTATCCAATGGTGGCAGCAACCGGAATCCGGCCGGCCATCGAGATGTTGGAAATGTCCGAAGAGTTCGACGATGTCGAAGCGACTCTAATTGCGAGCAAGAACGCCCTTCGACTATTTCCAAGTCTAGCAGAAAAACTCGGAGAATCGGCTTTGGAAACCTCCCGATAGGGAGGCGCGCGTCCGTTCGTGCCGTACGAAAGATGACTGGCTTTCCACCATAACTGCTAAGTAGTCGCCCGTGAAGAACCCTGAAAGCCCCTGCTGTGCGGGGCTTTTGGGTTGATTGGAAGTATTCGTTTTTGCCGAATTGATGCGATCGCCGCGCGGTTTTCCTGCAATTTGATCGGCGCCGCGCGGCGTGATTCACTGCCTCAAATGACGCGGTTTGGGGATTCGTCATGCGGCCGAAGGAGCGCAAGGACAGCGGGCAGAGCGAACTCTTTCGGTCGCGGCTCGACCAGATCGTCGACATGACGCATCCGCTGGCCAAGCTCGCCGCGACGATCGATTGGGGCTTTCTCGAACAGCGGTTCGGCGCGGTCTATTCCGACGCGCCGGGCCATCCGCCGCTGTCCACGAGGCTGATGGCCGGGTTGGCGATCCTCAAGCACATGCACGACCTCTCCGACGAGGCGCTCTGCGCCCGTTGGCTCGAGAACCCTTACTTTCAGCTGTTCTGTGGCGAGGAGTTCTTCCAGCACAAGCTGGTGTTCGACCGTTCCTCGATGACCCGCTGGCGCCAGCGCATGGGCGAGGAAAGGCTCGTCGCCTTGATCCAGGAGAGCCTCAGCGTCGCCACCAAAACCGGCGCGGCGAAACCTGCGGACTTCTCCAAGGTGATCGTCGACACCACAGTGCAGCCGAAGGCAGTCGCCCATCCAACCGACGCCAAGCTGATGCATCGGGCGCGCGAAAAGCTCGTGGCGCTGGCCAGGAAGCAGGGCGTGAGCTTGCGCCAGTCCGATCAGCGCGTCGGCAAATACGCCCTGATCGCCCATCAGCGCTACGCGCACGCCAAGCAGTTCAAGCGCGCGCGGCGGGAGTTGCGCCGCCTGCGCACGATGCTGGGCCGCGTGATGCGCGACATCGCCCGCAAGATCCAAGGCAAGGCGGGCCTGCGCGAGATTTTCCTCAAGCCTCTGTGGTTGGCCGAACGGGTGCGCGACCAGCGCCAGAACCAGCGCGGCAGGAAAGTCTATTCCCTGCATGCGCCCGAGGTCGAATGCATCGGCAAGGGCAAGGCGCACCGCCCCTACGAATTCGGCGTGAAGGTGTCGGTCGCCACCACGCTCCATCGCTCGAAAGGCGGCCAGTTCGTCGCTCATGTCGCCGCGCTGCCAGGCAATCCCTATGACGGCCATACGCTGGAAGCCGTGGTCCCGGCGATTGAGCGCCAAATCGGCGCGAGCCTCAAGCGCATCGTCGCCGATCGTGGCTATCGCGGCCACAACGCGCCGCCGGAACGTATCCCTCCGGCGAGGGCCGTCTGGCATTGACTGCGCGGAGCGCGGATAGTCGCCGGTCATTTCACAGCGCAGCATGTTGCCTTCCTTGGCAAGCGTCGTCGTGGACTGAATGTTCATCTGATAGGTGGAGCGCGCGCCCAAAACTCGCGAAGCGCATGACGGTTGCGGTCGCGCCAATTGATGAGCGTCTGTTTTTCGTCCTGTCGGGATTGCAGGAAGGCGACGATGCGATCAGCGAGCAGGCCAAGCGGGACCGCCTCGAGCGGCTGATTATCGAGCCAGTCGACGATAATGCCGTCTTTGGCGCCGACGCGCTCCAATCGCTCGAGCGTCACGCCTTTCGTCGCGTCATCACCGCTTTAAACAGCGCGAAGATCGAATATGTTTTGGCCGGCGCGATGGCGCGAGGTTTATACGCTCGGGCGCGCTTTACCGAAGGCATCGATTTGATCGCGCCTGAAGAATCCAGGTCGCATCTGCTCCAGACTCTATTCGGCGCGGGACTTAAATGCGAGCAAGAGCTACCTGGTCAGTTGACGTTCATCGATCCTGACACCCGGATCGAGATTTACGTGCTGCTCGGAACAGCGCATCGCGAAAAGTTCGCAGTCGGAGATCATTTAACGGCTACCATTTTCGACACGCCCACGTCGGTAATCAAACCCGAATACCTCCTGTGGATGTGGTGCGTGTCCGATCGGGCTCAAGATCGAGCAGATGCTATCGCCGTGGTCAATGGCGGCAAGGCGGACATGACGAAGCTGAATCGGCGCCTTGTGCTTTCGGGCGACCGGACAGCGCAAAAGCGGCTTCAAACGTTGTTGGCCCAAGCCGAAAAAGAGGAAACGTCTTCATATGGCGGCTCAGTGGATCGGCGGCTTCGGGAAAGAGACCCGCTATAATGTGACGGCTTCCGAAAACGAGACACACAGTACGTGGTGTGGTCGGCTCTTGTCGGCGGACAGCGGACCTCCCGCAAAATCGTCAGTAAGGACGCGGATGGGCGGATACCAATCGTCAGCCGAATGGCGGCAGCAGGCCCAAAAGCCGGCGATATAGCGACGAGGGAAACGCCAAAACGCGACGTTGAAGCGGGACTATACGCCCTCATATTGGCCATGACTGGCTGAATGGGGTGTCGGACTCACCCTCTTGCGCTGACGTGAACGCGAGTGGGCCACCCAGTTAAGCGCTTCCCGATTTGGCCGCTTCGCCGTGCCTTTCGAAGCGCCTCAAGGCGTGCTGGATCGCCATGGATGTTTTCCACTGATCCGCTTTTTCATCGTCAGCCCCGCCGAGACAATCGGCGACAGCCTTGTGAAATTCCTTTTCCAATGCTTCAAGCCTTTCGCCTTCCGCGGTCGCCGCCTCCTGCGCGATCGAAAGCAGGCGCTGCGTCGCGGCCCGGTCCTTTTTCGCTCGTCTCGCGGCCAGAGTGCTGAACAGCAAGGTGACAAGAGATGCGCCGACGCTCAACGGAATGCCGAAGATGTAGAGAAAGCTTTGCGCCTGATCGAAAAAGCTCTGGTCGCCATTATTGAGAAAAGCGGCGAATCCCGGATGGATGGGGAGAAGAGGATTGGTGTCGCTCACATCGGGGGCCTCGATCTGAGCCGCCGCGGTAGGCGCGATATTGGTCAGTTGCGCCTTGGTCGCGAGAATCGAGCGGCCGATGGCGTTGGCGACGATGTCCAGCATGGTGATCGGCACGACGAAACGGTAATTGACCGCCAGCGTCGTCATCGTGTCGTCGGGGACCTTGGGCTTTGCCTTGAATCCGCCTTGCGGCACGTCATAGGATTCGAACATCGGGAAACGTTTGACTATGGCGTCCGCATCGTCGAAGGCGAGAATCTTCGGCGTATTCCTGGTCGCGCGGGCGATCGAGGCGACGGTGTCGACGACATCGCCGGGGCCGACCGGCCCAACCGCGACGGCGGCGGCCACACGTTTGCGTTCGATCGCCGGCCCGATGTCGTCGATCGCCAGGAACTCACGTTTTACGGCCTGGGGCTGCATGCCGTAGTAATTGAGAATCAGGTCCAGAGCGTGTGAATTGTCGTTCTGCGCCGGGCCGACGGGAATGGCGATGATCTTGCCGGAGAGGTCGGCGGGGCTGGAGATCGCGCTTTTGTTCGGAACGACGATCGCGACGGCGTCGTGGCGCAGGATGACCAGCGTTTCGCCATTTATCGGGAGCGGCGCGTCGCTGCGAATAAGGGCGAGATCGACCTTGTGATCTTCCAGCGCCTTGGCGCTGGACGCCAGATCGGGCACCGTCACCTGTTCGAAATGCACCCGCGGATGCTGTTTTTCGGCCACCTTGATGAAGGCCTCGATGAACCGGCGGGCCTGGCCGCCTTCTGGGCCTGTCGTGATGCGGATGGTCGCCTTCGGCTGGAAGATGTAGATTGCCCCGAGCGCCGCCGCCGCGACGAGAAAAGCGATCGAGACGAGAAGGGCCAGCGTGCGTGGTTTGCCAAAGGCTCCGAACATTGGGATTGGCTCCTGCGCATAGATTGTAAAGCGGATTTAGGGCGCTGGCGCTAGGGGCTGATCCGCGAGATTTTTGAGCCTTCCAGGCCAATCCCTGCCATCAGCCCTTGAAAGCCGAAGGGGAATGCATAGACGTCCTGGGTGAGCGTCGTTGTGTTGAAGTTCCTCGCAGCGCTTTTGTCGACCACGACCACGCTGGGGCCGGAGCCAACCGCCCAACCACCGCTTTCGCGGAGATATTTCAGTGACGACTCAGTCATGAAAAAAAGCGCATAGGCGAAGGACTCGACGCCGGCCTGAAGGCCGTACGATGCCGCGCTGATATTGTAATGGGCGGCCGGCTTGCCGCCGATGAGGAGGACGCCGTCGCCGGTTTGCGCGCCGACCACGAGGCCAGCCTTGACGATTTTCGGAAACACCAGGATCGCGGCCGCGCGGTCGCCCAATTCCGCCGCCTGAGGTTGAGCCTCGTAGAGCGCGCGCAGTGCGGCGAGCGCTGCTTCATCGGTTTGCGAGGCCGCCCAAGCGGACGTAGCGGCGAGGCCCAACGTCAGAGAAGCGATCGAAAACAAGGAGCGTCGGGTCAGAAACATGTCGGTTCCTATGGCATGCGAGTCGATCGCGCGGAAAGGTCGGCGGATTGGCGCCGGCTATTTCGCATCCGAAACGGGTTTCCTTCGCCGCCGCCGACGGCTTGCATGAGGCTGATCGGCGCAGCCTCGCCGGAGGCGGCGAAGGAACTCTGCTTTTCTGGTGTATGGGGCGAGGTTTCGGATTTCCCCGCGGTCTGGTCGGCTGCGGGGATGCCCCACGCGAGCCAAGCGCTTCCCGGCTAGCCCTGACCCCAGGCCCAGCCCGTCACGCGCCAGCCGTCGGCCGACTTCTGAAGCGAGATCGTCCAGACCGAATTGGTCTCGTCGACCGGCTTGCCCTGCAGCGTATATTTGTAGCCGGCGGGGAGCACGA
>NZ_JAYSBG010000053.1:0-14894 GCF_041915505.1 Rhodoblastus sp.
TGTCGGTCGGCTCCGTGCTCCAGCCGGGCGACAAGCTCATCACCGCCATGCCGACCAACGAGCCGATCGTCGCGGAGGTCAAGGTGTCCACCCGCGACATCGGCTTCGTGCGGGTCGGCGATCCGGCGACGATCAAGGTCGACGCCTTCAGCTTCACCGAACATGGCGCCGCCGAGGGCAAGGTGCAGTGGATTAGCGAGAACGCCTTCTGGGTCAATGAGCAGACCGGTCAGGCGCAGGAGCCTTATTACAAGGTGGGGATCAGCATCGACAGCCTGAACTTCAGCGGCGTCCCGGAAAACTTCCGCCTTGTGCCGGGCATGACGCTCGTCGCCGACATCAAGGTCGGGCGGCGGTCGCTCGGCGGCTATCTCATGGACGGCTTCATCAAGGGCTGGAACGAGTCGATGCGCGAGCCATGATCGAGCCGTCGCGTCTCCTTCCCGAGCGCGCGCAGGCCGTGGCGCGCTCCTGGCTGGCGCCCTGGCGCAAGGCGCGGGCGGCGCGCGCCTATGACGAGCGCGCTTTTCACACCGCCTTGCGGCTGTGGCTGCGCTGCGCCGAACAGGGCGACGCCGACAGCGCCTTCCGGATCGGCGATCTTTACGAGCGGAGCCAGGGCGTTCGCTGGAATCTGGTCGAGGCGGCGTCCTGGCATCGGCGCGCCGCCGAACAGGGCCATGCCGAGGCGCAGTTCCGCTTCGGCCGCATCCTGCTGCGCGGCGCGTTCAACGATCTTGCGGAAAAATGGAAGCAATCGACCCGCGATCATATCGCCGCGACCAGCGTGTCGCGCGACCTGCTGGCGCGGTCGTCGCGGCTCGAAGCCGATCCCGCCGCCGCCGTCGTCTGGCTGGAAAAGGCCGCGGCGGCTGGAGTGGTCGAAGCCAACACCTTGCTTGGCGTCGCCTTTCTGACCGGCGAAGGCGTCGAACAGGATTTCACCCGCGCGCGCTCCTATTTCGAAAAGGGCGCCGAACAGGGTTGCGCCACCTCGCTGTTCAATCTCGGCGACATTCATTTTCGCGGCCTTGGCGCGCCGGCCGACGCGGCCCGCGGCGCGGAATTTTATGAGGCCGCCGCGGCGAAGGGCCATCTCGCGGGCCAGATCGCGATCGGGGCGATCTATGGCTCCGGCCAGGGGCGCGAAGCCGATCCCGAGCGCGCCGCTTATTATATGGGGCAGGCGGCGGAAGGCGGCGACGCCTATGCGGCCTTCATGTTCGGGCGGATGTGCCTGCGCGGCCTCGGGACGCCGGTCGATCTCGATCGCGCTGAGGCTTTTCTGCGCAAATCGGCCAAGGCCGACCATCTGCCGGCCATTCAATTGCTGTGCGCCTTTTACAGCCAGGGCGGCGCCGTCGTGCCGGACCTGCGCGAGGCGGCGGTCTGGTTCCGCCGCGCGGCGGAACTGGGCGACGTGCAGGCGCAATTCACCATCGGCCGTTTCGCGGCGGAAGGCATCGGCATGCCCGCGAGCATCGCCGAGGCGGCGCGCTGGTTCCGCGCGGCGGCCGAACAGGACCACGCGATAGCCGCCTATAATTATGCGGCTTTTCTGAGCGCGGGCGCGGGAGTCGGGGCCGATCTCGCCGAGGCGCAGCGCTGGTATCAATTCGCCGCCGAGCATGGCGTGTCGGAAGCCAAGGTCAAGCTGGCCGGCTTGCATCTCAGTGGCGCGGTGGGCGCGCCCGATGTCAGCCGGGCGGTCAATCTGCTGCGCGAGGCCTCGGACGCCGGCGATCAGAGCGCCAAGACCCAGCTCGCCTTGATCTATCTATCCGGCCAGCACGGCCCGCGCGATCCGGCCAAGGCCGAAGGACTTCTGCTCGACGCCTCGCAGGCGGGCGCCGCCGACGCCTCGCTTCATCTTGGCCAGCTCTATTCCGGCCAGTTCGATCCGGCCCTTGCGCGCCCGGCCGACGCGGCCAAATTTTACCGGATCGCGGCCGAGGGCGGCAATGTCTCGGCCCAGCACCAGGTGGCGACGCTGCTGTCGGGCGAAAACGCCTCCGAGGAGCGACTGGCCGAGGCGGCAAGCTGGTTCCGCCGCGCCACTGAAGGCGGCTATCCGCCGTCGCAGTTCCAGCTCGGGGTCTTGTTGTGCATGGGGCGCGGCCTGAAGCCGGACCTGAGCGAAGCCACGCGCTGGTACGAGCGCGCGGCGGCGGGCGGCCACAAGCTGGCGATGTATAATCTGGGCGTGATGCTGCTCAAGGGCATGGGCGTCGAGGCCGATCCGGCGCGCGGCGAGGCGCTGATGCGGCGCTCCGAGATCCGCCCGGCGGCGCCGGCGGACAAAGCCGGCGCCTGACGAGAGCATTTATTTCGCGGTCACGAGCTGCGCGAGATAGGCGCCGTAGCCGCTCTTTTTCAGCGGCTCGGCCAGAGCGTGCAACTGGCTTTCGGAAATCCAGCCCGACAGGAAGGCGATTTCCTCCGGGCAGGCGACGCGGAAACCGGTGCGCTTTTCCAGCGTGCGCATGAATTCGGCGGCTTCGAGCAGCGAATCCGGCGTGCCGGTGTCGAGCCAGGCGAAGCCGCGTCCCATTTTCTGGACGCCGAGTTCGCCGCGCTTGAGATATTCGATATTCAGATCGGTGATCTCCAGCTCGCCGCGCGGCGAGGGCTTCAGCGCCGCCGCGAATTCCGGCGCGCGCTCGTCGTAGAAATAGAGCCCGGTCACCGCCCAGGACGAGCGCGGCTGTTTCGGTTTTTCCTCGATCGAAATGGCGCGGCCTTCGGCGTCGAATTCGACCACGCCGTAACGCTCGGGATCGTGCACGTGATAGGCGAACACGCTGGCGCCGCGCGGTTCGGTGGCGGCGCGGCGCAGGATGTCCGGCAGTCCGTGGCCGTAGAACAGGTTGTCGCCGAGGATCAGCGCCGATTTGCTGCCAGCGACGAAATCCGCGCCGATGTGATAGGCCTGCGCCAAGCCCTCGGGGCGCGGCTGCTCGGCATAGGTCAGTTCGACGCCCCATTGCGTTCCGTCGCCGAGCAGACGCTGGAACAAGGGCAGGTCCTGCGGCGTCGATATGATCAGGATTTCCCGAATGCCGGCGAGCATCAGCGTGGTCAGCGGATAATAGACCATCGGCTTGTCATAGATCGGCAGCAATTGCTTGGAGATCACCTGCGTCATCGGATGGAGACGCGTGCCGCTGCCGCCGGCGAGAATAATGCCCTTCATGGTTCGATCCATTTCATGCGGGATGGGTCAGGAGGCGCGCGACGCAGGCGCGCGTGGAGGGGCGCCAGTCGGGCAGAGCGACGCCGAAGAGGCGGGCGAGCTTTGCATTGTCCAGCCGCGAATTGGCGGGGCGGCGAGCGGGCGTCGGATAATCGGCGGTGGCGATGCGGCGCACGCGCACCGGCTTGCGGCCGTGACGCTCCGCCTCGGCGAAGATTTCCTCGGCGAAATCGGCCCAGCTCGCTTCGCCGCCGCCGGTCATGTGAAACACGCCGGACAAAGCGGGATTGACCGGTTCGGCCAGGCGTTTCCGGGCGATGGCGATCAGGGCGTCGGCGATGTCGAGCGCGGCGGTCGGCGCGCCTTGCTGGTCGGCGACGACCGAGACTTCCTCGCGCGTTTCGCCCAGCCGCAGCATGGTTTTCACGAAATTGGCGCCGAAGGGCGAATAGACCCAGGCGGTGCGCAGGATTGTCGCGCCGGGATTTTCGCGCAGGACGGCCTGTTCGCCCGCCAGTTTGGAGCGGCCATAAGCGCCGACCGGACCGGTCGGATCGTCCTCGCGCCAGGGCCGGTCGAGCGCGCCGTCGAACACATAATCCGTCGAGAGATGCAGCAGCGGCAGGCCGCGTTTGGCCGCGACCCGGGCGACGGCGCCGGCGCCCTCGCCATTGATCCGCATCGCCAGTTCTTCCTCGGATTCGGCCTTGTCGACCGCGGTATAAGCGGCGGCGTTGACGATGACGTCGCCCTCGACGGCGTTCAGCACGCTGGCGACGCCGGCCGGATCGGCGAGATCGAGTCCGGGCCGCCAGGAGCGCCCGATGGCGGCGACGCTGACGCCCTGCGCCGCGCCGCGCTCCATCAAGGCGAGAGCGACCTGTCCGTTGGTTCCGGTGACGATCAGGCGCATCAGCGGGCCTCAGTCGAAAATCGCGGGCAGGTCGCGCAGGCGCGGATGTTTGCGGTCCTTGTCGGACAAGGTCGCGCCCTGCGGCGGCAGGGGCCAGTCGATTCCGATCTCGGGATCGTCCCAGGCGAGGCCGAGATCGTTGGCGGCGGAATAATAATTGGTCACCTTGTAGATGACCTCGGTGTCCGGCTCCAAGGTGATGAAGCCATGGGCGAAGCCGATCGGAACCAGCAATTGCCGCCAGTTCTCGGCTGAAAGTTCGACCGCGACGTGTTTTCCGAAAGTCGGCGAGCTTTTGCGGATATCGACTGCGACATCGAGGATTTTTCCGCGCGGCACGCGGACCAATTTGTCCTGCGCGAAGGGCGACGACTGGAAATGCAGTCCACGCAAAGTGCCGACCTGGGCGGAGAGCGAATGATTGTCCTGCACGAAATCGAGCGCGATTCCAGCTTCGGCGAAGGTCTTGGCGGTATAAACTTCCGAAAAGAAGCCGCGATGATCGCCGAATTTCTTCGGCGTGACGATCTTCACATCGGGAATCGCGGTCGCTTCGACCGTGAGTTTGCTCATGAGGCGGCCTTTCCGTCGCTGACGAGCGTTCCAAGCCTTTCGCCGCGATAGCGGCCGGAGCGGATGTCGCCCCACCAGGCGCGATTGTCGAGATACCATTGCACGGTCTTGCGCAGGCCGGTCTCGAAGGTCTCACGCGGACGCCAGCCGAGATCGCGCTCGATCTTGGCGCAATCGATGGCGTAGCGCAGATCGTGGCCGGGGCGGTCCTGCACGAAGGCGATCAGGTCGCGGCGCGGGCCGATTTTGGCGTCCGGCGCCGCTTCATCCATCAGATCGCAAATGGCGTGCACCACGTCGATATTCCGGCGCTCGTTGATCCCGCCGATATTATAGGTCTCGCCGATCTTGCCCTTTTCCACCGCGGTCAGCAGGGCTTCGGCATGGTCCTCGACATAGAGCCAGTCGCGCACATTCTCGCCCTTGCCATAGACCGGCAGGGGCTTGCCTTCCAAAGCGTTGAGGATCGTCAGCGGGATCAGCTTTTCGGGGAAATGATAGGGCCCGTAATTGTTCGAGCAATTGGTCGCGATCGCCGGCAGGCCATAGGTATGGACCCAGGCGCGCACCAGATGGTCCGAACCGGCCTTGGAGGCCGAATAGGGCGAATTGGGCGCGTAAGGCGTGTCCTCGCGGAACAGGCCGGTCTCGCCCAGCGCGCCGAACACTTCGTCGGTCGAGATGTGATGGAAGCGGAAGGCGTCGGCCTCGGCGCCCTTGAGGCCGCGCCAATGACGCAGGGCCTCCTGCAGCATGACGAATGTGCCGACCAGATTGGTCTGGATGAATTCGCCCGGGCCGTCGATGGAGCGGTCGACATGGCTTTCGGCGGCGAGATGCATCACCCAATCGGGTTGAAAGACTTCGAAAGCCTCGCGCACCGCATTGGCGTCGCAGATGTCGCCCTGAACGAAACGATAGCGCGGATCGTTGGAGATCGGCGCGAGCGAAGCGAGATTGCCGGCATAGGTCAGCTTGTCGAAGACGAGCAGGCTGTGCGGGGTTTCGCGAATGATGCGCCGCGCGACGGCAGAGCCGATGAAACCCGCTGCGCCCGTCACTAAAATGCGCTTGGAAGCCACGAAAAACGCCTCACTCTGGAAAGGGACTGTTGCTGAAACGCCGTTCTGGGTCACGCCTCGGGACTGAAGGGCTTGCGGCCGCTTGTCAAGGCGTCATTGAGTAGATCGAGCCGGTCCTGGCCCCAGAACACTTCGCCGTCGAGCACATAGGAGGGCGAGCCGAACACGCCGGATTCCAGCGCCAGGGCCAGATTGCGCTGATATTGCAATTCTGGCTCGCCGCTTTCCGCGCGTTGCAGCCAATGCGCCTCGTGGCCCGATTCCTCCAGCGTTTCCGCCAGAATTTTGGGATCAGCGAGGTTGCGCTGGCGCTCGAAGACGCCCGCCAAGGCCGCCGCGATGAATTTTTCCGGATCGACGCCCGCCAGCGCCATGGCGCAGATGATGCGGTCGCCCTGCGCCGGGTCGAACGGCCAGAATTGCGGGTGGAGATGGAAATGCAGCCCGCGCTTCTCCCGCCAGCGCTGCAATTCCAACATGCGATATTTCTGGCGCGAGGGATGACGCTTGGAGAGGGGAAGGCCCCCGGATTCGGGGAAAACCTGCGACAGCGCCACCGGCCTATAGTCCACGCGCACGCCGTGACGGGCGACGATTCCCTGCAATTCGGCATGGCCGATATAGGCCCAGGGGCTGAGCAGCGAGAAATAGACGGTGAGGCAGCGCGCCATGACGAATCCCCGCCGGGAAGGGCGGTCTGGCGCCGCCGCCTCCTCGATCCATGAAGCAAGGCGGCCGGGCGGCCGCGCTCCTTCTTAGCCTAATCCGGAAAATTCGGATAGGCTCGAGCGCGGCAGCCCCTCATCCGGCCCTTCGGGCCACCTTCTCCCGCAAGGGGAGAAGGGCGCCAGCGATCAGGAACTCGCTCTGTCATCAAGACGGGCGCTATCCTTCTCCCCTCGCGGGAGAAGGCGGCTCGCCGAAGGCGAGACGGATGAGGGGGCGCCTCAGAACAGCTCGGCCGGCAGATCCACCACATTGGCGGCGCCGCTGGCGATGCGGGCGAGGCGCAGGGCCGTCTCGGGCAGCACGCGCTGCACGTAATGTGTCGCGCAAGCCTTCTTGCCAGCGACGAGGCCGGCATGGGCGGGGTCGGCGTCGGCAAAGGCGGCCTCCGCCATTCTCGCCCACAGATAGCCCATCACGACCAGCCCCATCAGATGCATGTAATCGTTCGCGGCGGCGCCGGCGTTGTCGGGCGTGGTGGCGGCGTTTTGCATCAGCCACAGCGTCGCCTGCTGCAAATGGCCGAGGCTGGCGCTCAGGGGGCCGAGCAGGGGCTTGAGGGCCGCATCGGAATCCTTCGCCTTGATATAGCCGCCGATCTCGCCGAGCAAAGCCATGATGGCGCGCCCGCCATTGGCCGGCAGCTTGCGGCCGACCAGATCCAGCGCCTGGATGCCGTTGGCGCCTTCATAGATCATGGCGATGCGGGCGTCGCGGACGAATTGCTCCATGCCCCATTCGACGATGTAGCCATGGCCGCCGAAGACCTGTTGCGCCTTGACGCAATTGTCGAAACCGCGATCGGACAGCACGCCCTTGATGACCGGCGTCAGCAAGGCGAGCAGGTCGGCGGCCGTTTCGCGCGCCTTGGCGTCGGCGCTGCGATGGGCGATGTCGCTTTGCAGCGCCGCCCAATAGGCCAAAGCGCGGCCTGCTTCGTTGATCGTGCGGATTTCCAGCAAGGTCCGGCGGATGTCGGGATGGACCAGCAGCGGATCAGCCGGCTTGTCGGGATTTTTCGCGCCGGTCAGGGCGCGGCCCTGCAGGCGCTCGCGGGCATAGGCGAGGGCGTTCTGATAGGCGGCTTCCGAAACCGCCAGGCCTTGCAGGCCCACCATCAGCCGCGCCTCGTTCATCATCACGAACATGGCGTTCAGGCCGCGGTTTTCCTCGCCCACCAGCCAGCCGACCGCGCCGTCAAAATTCATCACGCAGGTGGAATTGGCGTGAATGCCCATCTTGTGCTCGATCGAGCCGCAGGAGACGGTATTGCGCGCGCCGACCTCGCCGGAAGCTTCCGGCAGGAATTTCGGGACGAGAAACAGCGAAATGCCCTTCACCCCCGCCGGCGCGCCCTCGATGCGAGCCAGCACCAGATGGACGATATTTTCGGCGAGGTCATGCTCGCCGGCGGAAATGAAGATCTTCTGGCCGGTGATCGCGAAGCTTCCATCCGCGCGGCGGATTGCCTTGCTCTTGAGCAAACCGAGATCCGTGCCGCAATGCGGCTCGGTCAGATTCATCGTGCCGGTCCAGCGGCCCTCCAGCATTTTCGGCGCATAGAGCCGTTTCAGCGCGTCCGAGCCATGGGTCAGCAAGGCGGCGACGGCGCCGGCGGTCAGGCCGGGATACATGGAAAAGGCAACATTGGCCGCGATGAAATATTCGGCGGTCGCCACCGACAGCGCATAGGGCAGGCCCTGGCCGCCATATTCGGGATCGAACGGCAGGCCGATCCAGCCGCCGCCGGCATAAGCGTCGAAGGCCGCCTTGAAGCCCTTGGGCGCGGTCACCGAGCCGTCCTCATTGCGGCGACAGCCCTCCTGATCGCCCGGCAGGTTGAGCGGCTGCAATTGCTCCTCGGCCAGTTTCGCCGCTTCTTCGAGCACGGCCGCGACAATATCCGGCGAGGCCTCGGCATAACCGGGGAGATCGCCGTGATCCTGCATCCGGAACACGTCATTGAGCAGGAACAGCGAATCGGCGACAGGCGCCCTGAAGCTCGGCATGGCCTTCTCTCCCTGAAATGATTTTTGTCCGCGGACTGATCGCCGCCGCTATTAGTTCATATATAAACTATAATCGTAAGCCGCGCAAGAATCATGGCGCGTCGCCGCGCTCGACGTCGAGCCTAGCGCGTCAAGCCATGGAAGGGGAGCGGACAAAAATGGCCCGCGCATGGCGGGCCGGAACGCGATAGCGGTTTGAGGACGGGCGTTTATCGCTGCGCGTGGCCGAGGCGTTCGTGCGTGGCGCGCAATTCGGCGATGGCGAGATCGAGATCGGCGCGGCGCTCCTCCAGATGGCGCAATTGCGAGAGCACCATGGCCTCGTCGAGCGCGAACTGGTCCGGCGCCATGCCGCCGCCGGTTTCGAGCAGATCGGCGATCTCCGTCAAAGTGAAGCCGAGCTGTTTGCCCTTCAGGATCATCTGGAGGCGGGCTTTCTGGGTGGAATCGTAAAGGCGGGCGGCGCCCTTGCGCAGGGGATTCAGCAGGCCGCGCTGTTCATAGAAGCGCAGGGCGCGCAGGGTGACGCCATAGATCCGCGACAGCTCTCCGATGGTGAAAAGCTCGGCGATGGCTTTTTCCTGCGGCCGCAGGGGCTGAGGTGGGAACGAGGCGAGTTTGAGCGGGTTCGGGGCGTTCATTGCGAAGTCCTGGGAGGAAGTCCGGGAAGGAGGCGAATCATGACGCAACACACGTAAGGGTTGTAACGCTCGTCACTTGAAGTTGCAATCGCCCCGCGCCGTCCCGGCTGGGTATTGTGTCAAAATTGGGCAGGATTAACGGCTTGTTTACCCTGACAAACGAAAGTTAACGCGAGGGCCGCCGCGCTTCGCTGCATCTGAGTCGCGCCTCGGCCGGAACGACCGTCGGATGGAGCCGTCCATCCGGGGATCAGGCGGGACAAGAAAATGAGCAAAGCGGTTCCCTGGAGCATCAAGGGCGTTGATTTCGACGTGCGCGAGGCCGCGAAGGAAGCGGCGCGGCGCGACGGACTCACGCTGGGCGAATGGATGAACAGGGCGATCGCGGAGCGCGCCGCCGAGATCGGCGTGAGCGCACAGGAATTCGACGCCGACGAGCAGCTTGAGGCGGTCGCCGCGCAACTGGCCCGGCTGAGCCGTGAGGCGGAGGAAGACTCCGCCCCGCAGCGCCGCCGCGGCGAAGTCGCCCGCCGCGCGGAGCGGGGGACAGGCGAGCGCGCCGCGCCCGCGCGGTCGGAGGAGGCGGAATGGCGCGAGGATCTGCTGCGCGAGCGAGCCGCGCGCCGTCAGGCGGCGCCGGAGCGTCCCGCAACGCGCCCCGCCGCGCGTGATTTCTTCGCGCGGTCGGAGCAGGGCGAGGGACTGACGGAGCGCGCCGTTCACGCGCCACCGGCCGACCCGCGCCGCGACGAGCCCGCGCCGCCGCACCATCGCGAGGAGAGCGACGTCGCCGCGCCGTTGCGCGGCATGATCGCCACGGTTCAGGATCGTCTCGGCGATATCGAGAGCCGGTTGACCCGGCGGGACCGTTCCGCCGACGACCGCCCGCTGCGCGGCGCGCTGGAGCGGCTCGAAGGCCGCATCGACGCGATGTCGCGTCGCGCCGAAAGCGCCGGCGACGATTCCCCGCTGCGTCAGCTCGACGCGCGCCTCGGCGCCATTCTGTCGCGCCTCGAACGCGTCGAGGCCAGCCCGCCCGGCGCCGCGCGCGACGAACAATTCACCCGGCTCGAAAAGCGCATGGACGCCCTGATGACGCGGCTGGACCGTCCCGCGCCGGCGCCCGCCGCGCCGCCGCGCCGCGCGCTGGTCGAGGCCGTCGCCGAGATCGCCGAACGGCAGCGCGATCTGGATTCCTCCGCCTCGCGCGCGCCGCGCCCGCCGTCGCCGCAGCTAACCGCCTTGCTCGATGAGCGGTTCGAGGCCCTGTCGCGCAAATTCGATCTCGCCGCCGCCCGTTCGCTGGCGGCGCCGCCGCCCGTCGCCGATACGGCGCGGGCCGATCAGCTTCAGGACGGCATTCAGGCCTTGTCAGGCCGCATCGAGGACATGCGCCGGGATTTCCTCGCCGCCGGCGCCAATTCGCGCGCGGCGGTCGAATCGCTCGCCCGCGACTTGTCGGCGCGGGTCGAAACCGCGCTGGCCGCGCCTTCCAACGCCGGCGCCGCCGGCCTCGCCGAACTGCGCCGCGACATCGCCGCATTGAGCCGCAGCCTCGGGGACATGGCGCCGCGCGCGGCCGTCGCCGGCCTCGACAGCGCCATGCGCGACCTCGCCAACCGGGTCGATTCCGCCCGCGAAGCGATGCAGCGTTCCGCCCAGGCGCGCCCGACCTCTTCCGCCGAACTGGAGGCGCTTGGCAAGCAGGTGGCGGCGATGAGCCGCACGCTGGACGATCTCGCGCCGCGCAGCCAGGTGACCTCGCTCGAGAACGCCGTGCGCGCGCTCACCGCCCGCATCGAGCGCTCGCGCGACGAAGGCATGCGCGAGGCCGTGCTGGCGCCGATCGAAAGCCTCGCCGACGACGTGCGGCGCGCCTTGGCGGAAGCCGGCGCCTCCGCCAATTTCGACGGCGTCTCGCGCCAGTTGCGCGAGGTCGAGAACAAGATCGAGCAATTGCGCGAATCCGGCGGCGCCGACCGCTCCGATTTCCTGCAGGTCTATGACCAGTCGGAACAGATTCGCGGCATGATCGCGCAGGCCATGGAGAAAATGGCCCCGATCGAACGGCTCGAACGCCAGGTCGGCGATTTGGGCGAAAGGCTGGAGGAGGTGGCGCGGCAGACCCAGGCCGCCAATGCCGCGCGGATCGCGCTGCCCTGGGGCGAGATCGAATCGCGCCTCAGCGACCTCGCCTCGCGGATCGACCGCGCCGGGCTCGACCGCGCCGCGCCGGCGGTGATCGACGACGCGCGCTTCGACGATATTTCGCGCCGGCTCGAAGTCCTGCATGACACGCTGGCCTCGCGGATCGACCGCGCCGGCCTCGATCGCGCGGCGCCGGCGCCGGCCTTCGACGATTCCCGCTTCGACGATCTGTCGCGCCGTCTCGACGGGCTGCACGAGGCTTTGGCTGCCCGCAATGCCGGCGCGCCGGAGGAATGGCGCGCGCCCGCGCCGGTCGCGGCGCTGGAGCCGCTGCTGCGCTCGCTGTCGGACCGGCTCGACGCCGAGCCCGTCGCCCAGATCGGCCCCGAAGCCATCGCCTCGCTCGAACGCCGCATCACGGACATTTCGAAACGGCTCGAAAGCGGCGACACTGAGGCCGAACGCCGGCTGCTGCGCGCCATTGACCAAATCGCGGAGCGGCTCGACATCGCCCGCGACCCCGAAGGCGACGACCGCAACGCCCGCGAGATCGCCGATCTGCGCGAAAAGGCCGAATCCTCCGATCGCCGCGCCCAGCAGACCCTGTCGGCGGTCCACGAGACGCTGGAAAAGGTGGTCGACCGCCTCGCCATGATCGAGGAGGACGTCATCGAGGCGCGCGGCGCCGCCGAGGCCGCCGCCCGCACGCCGCTGCCGGCGTCCGAGCAGGAGCGCCGCGCCGCGTCCGCCGCGCAGGCTTTCGACGAAGGCGATTTCCTGCGCGAGCCGGGCGCCGGCCATCCCGCCGGACGGCGCGAGGCGGAAGGCCGGGCGGCGCGCGCCGGCGCCAAGCAGTCCCTCGCGCTCGATGAAGCCGAGATGGACGACGAAATGCTCGACGCCGTGGTGTTCGGGCCGAAGGAGCGCCTCGACGACGACGACATGGCCGAGCCCAAGCCGGCCCAGACCAATTATATCGAGGTCGCGCGCCGCGCGCTGGCCGCCCGCATCGCGGCGGAGGCGGCGGAAAAGGCCGAGGCCGGCCGGAAAGCCGCCGAGGCCATCGAGCCGCCGAGGGAGAAGGACGCCGACAGCCGCGCCGCGCGCTTCGTCCGTCCGGATTCGCAGCGCCGCAAGGGCGGGAGCGCGCGTATGCCAGCGCTGGCCTTCACCGCCGTTTCGGCTCTCGCCATCGCCGGCTATCAGGCTTATCGCCTGTTCGAAAATCAGACGCCGCCCATGCAGGCGGTCGCCACGCCGCCCGCCGACAAGGCGCAGGCGGGACTCCAAGGCGGCGTCCAGGCCGGGGCGCCGGCAGGCGAGGCCGCGCCGGCCCGCCCGGTCGATGCGCCCGCTTCCGCCGCGCCGGCTCCGGCCGCCCCGGCGCCCGCCGCCGCGCCCGCGTTTCCCGGCCAATCCTCCCTGCCGCCTACGGCCTCCGGGCCGACGGCCACGCTCAATTCCGCGCCGATCGTCCCGAGCGCGGTGATCGCGCCCAAATCAGCCAAATCCGGCAAGACTGTGGATACCGCCGACGCGGCGAAAAGCAGCGGGCTTCCCGATCCGCTGGCCACCGGCTCGATCGGCGGCGGGCGCCCCAACACCTTGTCCGCCGTTCAGGCCGGCGTCCAGTCGCTCACTGCCAAGGAGCTGGCGGAGCGCGGCGACGCCGCTGCGCAATATGATTATGGCGCGCGGCTCGCCGAAGGGCGCGGCGTCGCGCAGGACAAGACGGCTGCTATCGGCTGGCTCGAAAAGGCGGCGGCCCAGGGCCTGCCGCAAGCGCAATATCGCCTCGGCGCCATTTACGAAAAGGGTCTCGGCGCGCCGCGCGACCCCGCCAAGGCGCGCGATTATTATGAAAAGGCGGCGAACCAGGGCAATGTCCGCGCCATGCATAATCTCGCGGTGATCCTGGCCGAGGGCGTCGACGGCAAGCCGGATTACGCAGCCGCCGCGCAATGGTTCCAGCGCGCCGCCGATTACGGCGTCCGCGACAGCCAGTTCAACCTCGCCATCCTCTATGCGCGCGGCATGGGCGTGCCGCAAAATCTCGGCCGCAGCTATTATTGGTTCGGCGTAGCCGCCTTGCAGGGCGACGAGGACGCGGCGAAGAAGCGCGACGAGGTCGCCGCGCAGCTCGACGCCGCCTCTTTGGCTGGAGCCAAGAAACAGGTGGCCGATTTCCACGCCCGCACGCCGCTCGCGGCGGTCAACGATCCGCCGGCGATCGCGCCGGGACCGGGCGCCTCCGCCGCCGCCGTCTCGGCCGCCGTCAGCAAGGTCTTGTCGAAGATCTGAATCCCGTCCGGGCGGCTCAGCCGCCCGACGAAATCCGGGTCACGTCAGCGCCGCAGCGGCTGAGCTTGCGCTCCAGCGCCTCGAAGCCGCGATCGAGGTGATAGACGCGCTGAATCATACTTTCGCCTTCGGCGACCAGCGCCGCGATCACCAGCGACACCGAGGCGCGCAGATCGGTCGCCATCACCGGCGCGCCCTTCAGCACCGGCACGCCCTCCACGATCGCGCTGTCGCCTTCGAGCCGGATATGGGCGCCGAAACGCGCCAGCTCCTGCACATGCATGAAGCGGTTCTCGAAAATCGTCTCCTTGATGCGCGAGACGCCTTCCGCGCGGGTCATCAGCGCCATGAACTGGGCCTGGAGATCGGTCGGGAAGCCCGGGAAGGGGGCGGTTTCGATATCGACCGAGCGGATGCCGTTGCCGTTGCGCCAGACGCGAATGCCTTCGGGGCCGGGTTCGACATGGGCGCCCGCCTGTTCGAGTGCGTCGAGCGCCGCCTGCAGATCGTCGGCGCGCGCGCCTTGCAGGAAGATGTCGCCGCCGGCCATGGCCGCGGCCATGGCGTAGGTGCCGGTCTCGATCCGGTCGGGCAGCACGCGATGCTTGGCGCCGTTCAGCCGGGCCACGCCGTCGATCTCGATGACCGAGGTTCCGGCGCCGCGGATTTTCGCGCCCATTTTCACCAGCAGCTCGGCGAGATCGCCGATTTCCGGCTCACGCGCCGCATTGTGGACGACGGTCGTTCCCTGCGCCAGCGCGGCGGCCATCAGCGCGACATGGGTGCCGCCGACCGTGACCTTGGGGAAGACGATCTCCGCGCCGCGCAGGCCGCCCTTGGGCGCCTTGGCGACGGCATAGCCGCCGTCGATGTCGATCGAGGCGCCGAGCCGCTCCAGCGCCATCAGTAGCAGATCCACCGGACGCGTGCCGATGGCGCAGCCGCCGGGCAGCGAGACGCGGGCCTCGCCGCAGCGCGCCAGCAGCGGGGCGATCACCCAGAAGCTCGCGCGCATGCGCGACACCAGATCGTAAGGCGCGGTGGTGTCCACGATCTCGCGCGCCGTCATATGGACGGTCTGGCCTGAATCGGGATCCTCGCCCTGGCGGCGTCCGTCGATGGAATAATCGACGCCGTGATTGGACAGGATGCGCACCAGGAGGCTGACGTCGGCGAGCCGTGGCAGGTTTTCCAGCGTGACCGTGCGATCCGTCAGCAGCGAGGCGATCATCAACGGCAGCGCCGCGTTCTTGGCCCCCGAAATCGGGATGGTTCCATTCAGCGGCTGTCCGCCGACGATTCTTATGC
>NZ_JAYSBG010000054.1:0-9071 GCF_041915505.1 Rhodoblastus sp.
GCGTTCGCTCCCGCCTTGGTCCCTCGGTTTGGCGCTGATCGCATGGGCTTGATCCCGACCAATTGGTTGCTGCTTGTCGTCGTCGCGGTTTTGTCGGCCGCCTCGGCGCTCCTTGGCTTACGCGGCCGGCGCCGCGCGCTGGACCGCGCGGAAAAGGAGAGGGAGCGCCTGCTCGATGAAATCTGGGAACTGAAGGCGGCCGCCAGCGCCCTGAATAAGGCGGAAGCCGCCAATGAAGCCAAATCCCGCTTTCTCGCCATGGTCAGCCATGAAGTGCGGACGCCCTTGACCGGCATTCTCGGCATGGCGGAGCTGCTGAAGGCGACGGAGCTGAGCGCCGAGCAATCCTCCTATGTCGACGCAATCCGGCTGTCGGGCGAATCCTTGTCCTCGCTCATCAATGAAATCCTCGATTTTTCCAAGATCGAAGCCGGAAAGCTCGATCTGAACTGTTCCGCCTTCGACCTGCCGGGGCTGGTCGAAGGGATCGCCGAACTTCTGGCGCCGCGCGCGCAAGGCAAGGGCCTCGAAATCGCGACCTCGATCGATCGCGACGTTCCGGCCCGGGTGCTGGGCGATTCGGAGCGGTTGCGGCAGGTGCTGATGAATCTCGCAGGCAATGCCGTGAAATTCACCGAGCGCGGCGGCGTCGGGATCGTCATCAAGAAAAATGTCGATGGGACGGTTTATTTCGCCGTCCGCGACACCGGCCCCGGGGTTCCGGTCGATCGCCGCGAGTCGATTTTCGAGGAATTCGAGCAGGTCGACGGCTCAATGACGCGCCGTCACGAAGGAACGGGACTGGGGCTCGCCATTTCCCGCCTGCTGGTCGAATTGATGGGCGGCGCATTGCGGCTGGAGCAATCCGGGCCCGAGGGCTCGGTGTTTTCCTTCGCGATCGCTTTGCCGCTGGCCGAGTCCATATCGGACGCCGGCTCAAACGCCCAACCGGCTGTTCCCGAGGCGAAAGGCCGGCGAGCGCTGATCGTGGCCAATGCGCCGTTTGGCGGTCCCTTCCTCGGCGAGCGCCTGACGGAATTGGGTTTCGAGACATTTTTGGCCCAGGACGAGGCGGCGGCGCTCGCTGTGCTGCGCGGCCAGGCGCCCAATCTCGTGATCGTCGATTGCGCTCTGGGCGAAGGGGCAAGCCACCGTCTCGTCGCGGAAGCCCGCAAATGCGGCGCGAGGAGCAATCTGCTGCTGTTTTCACCCTTCGAGCGCCGGGCCTTCGGCGAGGCCCTGATCAAGGATTACGACGGCTGGCTGGTCAAGCCGATCCGGCGCAAATCGCTCTATACCCGCCTCATCGCGCGCGAAGCCCCGTTTGTGGCGGCGAAAGGGCCGTCCTCGCAAGCGGGCGTCGCCCGCGCTTTGGCCGGATGCCGGGTGCTGCTGGCGGAAGATAACGACATCAACGCCTTATTGATCGAGCGCCATCTGGCGCGTCTGGGCGCCTGGGTGGTCCGCGCGCATGACGGAGCGGAGGCGGTCGCGCTCGTCTGCGGCAGCGACGCCTGTTTCGACGCCGCGCTGATGGACATCCGGATGCCGGGTCTCGATGGGCTCTCGGCTGCGCGCCAGATTCGCGCCGCGGAGCGCCAGACCGGCGCCAATCGGCTCAGGATCGTGGCCTTGACCGCCAATGCCTCGGAAGACGACCGCCGCGCCGCGCGGGAGGCCGGAATGGACGGCTTCCTGACAAAGCCGGTCGATCTCGTCGCGCTCGCGGACGCAGTGCGCGCGCCGGAGGATGGCGCACCGGCCCGGCGGGCGCTTTGACGGCGGATGTCATATTTTCGTATCGAGTCTGCTATAGATCTCCTCAACCCTAATGTGAAGCTGGCGTCATTGGCGCAACGGGCGGCGATCCCGACGAAAAGGACCAGCTCCGCGGGGACCGTCATACGGGGAAACGCATCCATGAACGGATTGGCCGTGATCGCGGGTCTGTCGTCTAAGTTTCCGTTCCTCCCCAAGACTCCGAAACAATCGGGCCCGGGACCGTTCAGGCGCTTCAAGCCCTGGCGTCCCAATCCGTGGCGTCCCAATCTGCTGGACGCCGGGCCGGGTCCGCATCTGGGCTGGTCGGGTTCGCTCGAATTGCGACTCGCCACCAGGAAGTCGGAAATCCGCAAGGCGCAAAAGCTGCGCTACAAGGTCTTCTTCGAGGAAGGCGGCGCGGCGGCTGACGGCGCGGCGGCGCTGATTCGCCGCGACATCTGTCCGTTCGACAAGGTTTGCGACCATCTGCTGGTGATCGACCATGCCGCGCGCAACCGCTTCGGCAAGGTCAAGCCGAAGGTGGTCGGCGCCTATCGCCTGTTGCGGCAGGATGTGGCGCAGAAAAATTTCGGCTTTTACAGCGCACAGGAATTCGACATCGGGCCGCTGCTCGCCCGCCATCCGAATTCGCGCTTTCTCGAACTGGGCCGCTCCTGCGTCCTGGCCGATTACCGCGGCAAGAAGACGATTGAAATGCTTTGGCGTGGGATCTGGACCTATGTCAAACATTACCGCATCGACGCCATGATCGGCTGCGCAAGCCTTGAGGGAACCGATCCCGAAAAACTGGCGTCGCAGCTGAGCTTCCTGTTCCATCATGCCCAGGCCACGCCGGAGTGGCTTGTTAGCCCCCTGCCAAAGCGTTTCGTCCCGATGAACCGGCTCGAACAGGCGCAGGTCGACGCCAAGCGCGCGCTCGCGGCGCTGCCGCCGCTGGTCAAGGGCTATATGCGCGTCGGCGCCCGATTCGGCGATGGCGCGGTGGTCGATCGGCAGTTCGGCGTGACCGATGTGTTCGTGGTCATGCCGATCAATGAGATCGAAGGCCGCTATATCGAATATTTCGGCAGCCCCGACGATCTGGCCCGCCGCGCCGCGTGAGCGGTTAGTTTGCGTCGGAGGCCACAGGGCGGGGTTCTCTCCGGCGCTCGACGGCCGCATTGATTTCCGCGCCGAAAATGAAGATCGCGGCCAGCGAATAAAGAAAGACGATGGCGATCATGACCGAGGCGAGCCCGGCATAGGTCGCGACATAATTGAGCGTGAAACGCGCGATATAGGCGCCGAAAGCCGAAGCGAAGGCCATCCAGGCGCCGAACGTCAGGATCACGCCGGGCGCTGTCTGACGCAGCGAAAGCTTTCTGTTCGGCAGAACCCGATGCGCGATGATCAGCGCAGCCAGCAGGATGACCGTCGCTATCCCGTAACGCCCGATCGCGACTTTATTGCTGAATGCGCCCAGCGCTGGCGCCTGACGGAGCGCGGCGGCCCACAGGCTTGGCCCGAGGATCAGCAGGAACGCCATGGCCAGCAAGGCGAGCGCGCCGACAAAGACATAGCCAATGGATTGCAGGCGTAGACGCCACCAGGGCCGGGTCTCCCGCGCGCCATAGGCCCGGTTGAGACCGGTGCGCAAGGCCTCGACGCCGCTTGAGGAAAAATAGACCGCGAGCACGGCGCTGATCGTCAGCAGGCCGCCGTGGCGGTTGCTCAGGACATTATGGATCTCGCGCAGGATCGGCTCGGCGACGCGGGGCGGCCAGATATCGAAAAAGGCCGCCGAGGCCTCGTCCGCCAGATGTTGCACGCCGAACAGGCCGGCGAGGCTGGTGACGAAAATCAGGAAAGGAAAAATGGCGGTCAGGCCAGAAAGGGCGATGTGGCTGGCCATCGCATAGCCGTCGTCCTTTTCGAAATTTCGGGCGGCTTCGAGCAAGAGTCGGGAATAGTCTCGCAAAATCGCCCTCCAGCGTCGCCCGTCCGGGCGGATCGGCCATTGGCGTCCATTTAGCAAGAAACCGCCGGACGCGGAAATGAACCCGATAAAGCCCTGGCTTCGCGGCGGCGCCAGTCCTATCTGAGCAGGAACAGGGAGATTTTCATGAACGCGCAAAATCCGCTTCTGGCCCGCTGGGACGCCCCTTCCGACCTGCCGCCTTTCGCTTCGGTCAAGACCGAGCATTATCAGCCGGCTTTCGACGTCGCCCTGCGCGAACATGACGCGGAAATCGCGGCCATTGTCGATAATCCCGAGCCGCCGACCTTCGAAAACACCATCGACGCGCTGGAATTGGCCGGACAGACCCTGAACCGGATCGGCGGCGTGTTCTGGAACCTGACCGGGACAGATTCGACGGAAGAATTGCGCGCGGTCGAACGCGACCTGTCGCCGGTTCTGGCCCGGCATTTCGCCGCCATTTCGCTCAACCCCGGCCTTTTCGCGCGCGTCGCCGCGCTTTACGAAAAACGCGAGACACTGGCCCTGACCGGCGAGCAAGCCCGGCTGCTCGAACTGACCTACAAAAGCTTCATCCGCACCGGCGCCCGGCTCGAAGGCGCCGATCGCGCGCGCTATGCCGAAATCGCCGAGCGGCTGGCGAGTCTCGAAATGGAATTCGCGCAAAATGTGCTCGCCGACGAGAATGACTATCTGCTGGAGCTGGACGAGGCGGATCTTGCGGGCGTGCCCGAGGATGTGAAGGCCTCCGCCGCGCAAACGGCCCGCGAGCGCAACGCCTCCCTTCCTTATGCCATGACCCTTTCCCGCTCCGTCGTCGAACCCTTTTTGGGCCACGCCCATCGCCGCGACCGGCGCGAGGAATTGTTCAATGCCTGGATCGCACGCGGCGAGCATGACGGGGCGACGGACAATCGCGGTCTGACCGCCGAAATCCTCGCCTTGCGCGACGAACGCGCGAAAATGCTCGGCTATACGACTTTCGCAGCCTACAAGCTGGAGCCGACGATGGCGGGCAAGCCGGAAGCGGCGCTCGACCTGCTGGACAAGGTCTGGAAGCCGGCGCGGGCCAAGGCCGGCGAGGAACGCCAGGCCTTGCAGACGGTGGCGGATGCGGAAGGCGCGAATTTCCGCATCGCCGCGCATGATTGGCGCTATTACGCCGAAAAACTGCGCCTGAGCGCCTATGCCATCGATCAGAGCGAGCTGTCCGGCTATTTCCAGCTCGAAAAAATGATCGAAGCCGCATTCTATTGCGCGGAGCGGCTATTTGGCCTGCAATTCGCGCCCCGGCCGGATCTGCCGGTCTATCATCCCGATGTCCGGGTCTTCGAGGTCCTGGACCGCGACGGCCGCCATCTGGCGATGTTTCTCGGCGATTATTTCGCGCGTCCCGGAAAGCGCTCGGGCGCCTGGATGTCGAATTTTCGCGGCCAGAAGAAACTGGGGGGCGAGGTCCGCCCGATCATCGTCAATGTGATGAATTTCGCGAAACCGGCGCCGGATCGGCCGACTTTGCTGTCGCTGACGGACGTCGCCACTTTGTTTCATGAATTCGGCCACGCCCTGCACGGCATGTTGTCGGATGTCGCCTATCCGTCGATGAGCGGCACGGCGACGCCGACCGATTTCGTCGAATTGCCGTCGCAGCTCTACGAGCATTGGGCCCTGCGTCCCGAAGTGCTGGAAAAATTCGCGATCCATCACGAAACCGGCGCGGCGATCCCGCAGGACCTGATCGACCGGGTGATCGCCGCGCGCAATTTCAACCAGGGTTTCGGCACGGTCGAATTCTGCGGGTCGGCTTTTGTCGACTTCCTGCTCCATTCACGCGCCGCGCCGCCGCGCGATGTCGTGGCCGCGGAAAACGGGATTTTGCGGGACATCGGCATGCCGTCGGAAATTGTCGCGCGCCATCGCACGCCGCATTTCTCCCATATTTTCGCTGGCGACAGCTATGCGGCCGGCTATTACAGCTATTTGTGGTCGGAGGCGCTGGACGCCGACGGCTTCGCGGCCTTCGAGGAAACGGGCGATATTTTCAATCCCGAGGTCGCCCAGCGGCTGCATGATTATGTCTATTCCGCAGGCAATCAACGTGACCCAAACGAGGCATATGCCTTGTTTCGCGGCCGTAAGCCGGAATTCGACGCGCTCCTGCGAAAGAAGGGCCTAGCCTGACCGCAAGACATGTTGCGCCGCGTCATCCGGACTGGCAATAAAGCCGTCTGTTGACCTTTATCAAGCCCATCGCCGCCAGATCAGGAGCTCCGGATGACGCAGGCCGCCCAAGCGATCGCCACAGAGGAATTTTTCGAACTCGGCCGTCAGGCGGTCCACGCGATCGAAGCGCTTTATGAAGAGGCGGTCGCCAGCGTTCGCGCCAAGGTGATCGAAAACGGCAAGCTCTCCAATGCGCTGATCGAACGCGAGCAGCATGCGGCGCATGGTCTGGCCTGGTTCGCGACCTATGTCGAATCCGTGCGCGAATCGCTGGCTTACGCCGAACGCGCCAAGGCCGAAGGCCGCTATGGCGAAACCGAGGATCTGCTGACCCGGATCGGCGTCGGTGAATATCTTGCGCAGATTTTCGGCGGCATTCCGATGAGCCAGGGCGAATTCATTCGCCTCGGCGATTTCGGCCTTTCCGCCGAAACCATCGCCGCCAAGCGCGTCGCCGCCATCGACACACTGATCGCGATCGGCAATACCGCGCCGAACCGCGCGCGGCTGGTCGATCTGGTCGACCATGCCGAGGCCTCGGCCACGGTCGGCTCGCCAGGCCTCGACGAGACGCTGGAGGCGATTCGCGAGGAAATCCGCAAATATGCCGAGGCGGAAGTCGTTCCCCACGCCCATGAATGGCATTTGAAGAACGCCTATATTCCGCTGGAAATCATCCAGGGCCTGGCCGACCTCGGCGTGTTCGGCCTGACCATTCCGGAAGAATTCGGCGGCATGGGCCTCGGCAAGGTGGCGATGTGCGTCGTCACCGAGGAATTGTCGCGCGCCTATATCGGCGTCGGCTCGCTCGGCACCCGCTCCGAAATCGCCGGCGAACTGATTCTCGGCGGCGGCACCCCGGAGCAGAAGGAAAAATATCTGCCCAAGATCGCCTCCGGCGAGATCCTGCCGACGGCGGTCTTCACTGAGCCGAATACCGGCTCCGACCTCGCCTCGCTGCGCACCCGCGCGGTGCGCGAGGGCGACAAATATGTCGTCAATGGCAACAAGACCTGGATCACCCATCCGGTCCGCGCCGATCTGATGACCGTGCTGACCCGCACCAATCCGGCCGAGCCCGGCTACAAGGGCCTGTCCATGCTGCTGGCGGAAAAGCCGCGCGGCGATGATTCCGATCCGTTCCCGGCCAAGGGCATGTCGGGCGGCGAGATCGAAGTGCTCGGCTATCGCGGCATGAAGGAATATGAGATCGCCTTCGACGGTTTCGAGGTCCCGGCCGAAAACCTGCTTGGCGGCGTCGAGGGGCAGGGCTTCAAACAGCTCATGCAGACTTTCGAAGGCGCGCGCATCCAGACGGCGGCCCGCGCTGTCGGCGTCGCGCAATCGGCGATGGAGCTGGGCTTGCGCTACGCCAAGGAGCGCATTCAGTTTGGCAAGGCGCTGGTTCATTTCCCGCGCGTCGCCGACAAGATCGCCATGATGGCGGTGGAAATCCATATCGCCCGCCAGATCACCTATTTCGCCGCGCGCGCCAAGGACGAGGGCAAGCGTTGCGATCTCGAGGCCGGTCAGGCCAAGCTGCTCGGCGCGCGCGTCGCCTGGGCGGCGGCGGACAACGCCTTGCAGATTCATGGCGGCAATGGTTTCGCGCTGGAATATCCGGTCTCGCGCGTGCTCTGCGACGCCCGTATTCTCAATATTTTCGAGGGCGCGGCGGAAATTCAGGCGCAGGTCATCGCGCGTCGCCTGCTGGAAGGCTGATCGAGCCCGATCAGGCCTCGAATAAAGCGCGTCCGCTCCCATGAAGCGGGCGCGCTTTTGTCATTTTTTTGGGCCGCTTTCCTGGGGGCCGCTTTCGGGCGCCGGCGCGCCGCCCTCGATCAGGCGATAGAGCTGCGAGGCTTCAGAATAGGGCCCGCGCCGCTCCGAAAAGCCGAGGACTTCCAGAACCATGACGCGATTGGCCAAGGCGATCGTCAGAATGTCGCCGGCGGAGACCGGTTTGGCGACCTGCTCGACGCGCTTGCCATTGACGCGGACATAGCCCTGATCGATCAGCTCGGCCGCCGCCGTGCGCGTCCGCGCCATGCGGGCGTGCCAGAGCCATTTGTCGAGCCTTTGCCTTGGTCCATTGGACGTCATGCGGCCGCAAGTGTTCAGCGGAATCCCGTGTTTGTCCAGGCGACGCTTGTTGTCCAGGCGATCTTGGCCATTTCGCGGAAACGCCGCCGCAGGCGTTCGCGCCACAAGGCGCCCCGGAACCGGAACGACCGCCCGGCCTCCAGCGAGAGGATGACATCGGCCATCGGCGCCTGGTCGCGCCAAAGGCGGTCGATCATGGGATGATCGGGCGTCGCGCAGGAATCGATCAGGCGCAGGCCCGGTTCGCGGAGCAGCGCATCGGTCATGTTCAGGGTCAGTTGAACGCCGGGCGAAGCAAAAGCGAAAGCCTCGTCATAGGCGGTCTTCCAGAAATAGGCCTCGCCCCCCGCCACAAGCACGATATTGCTGGCGATGACCCGCCCCGAATGGGACAGCCAGAAGATGCGGCATTTGCCTTGTTCGGCCATGGCGCGGATCATGGTCCGCAGGAAATCGGCATGCGACGGCCTGTTGGCGAAGGCGCCTCCGTCCCGTCCCTTCCAGCCCTTGATTTCGAGCGCCAGGAAGGACTCGATCTGGCGGTCCAGTTCGGCGCCCTCGCGCGCCATGCCGAACAGGACAGGGCCGGAATCGCCCAACCGGCGAAGCTGCCGCCGCAATTCCTTGGCCTTCTTTCGCGAAACCAAACCGGCTGTCTCGGCGCCCTGGCGCGCGGCGTCGAGCGCCGCCCGGTCATAGCGGGCGATAAGGTCGAGCGTCAGGCCGTTCAGGGCGGCGAAGCGGCGCAGGACAGCGGCGGTCGGACCATCGGCGCGGAGCTGCGGCGCCAGCAAGGCGGCGGGCGAAAATCCGCCGGCGCGCAAATGGCCGACCAGCACGGCGAGCGCGGCGAAAGCCTGCGCGTTGTCGAGCAGGGGCGCGCCGCAGCAGCAATAATCATGGACCCAGGCTTTGTAAGACGCGCCGAACCCTCGGCCGCTTCGCACGATCGGCCACAGCGCGATCAGGCGGCGGCGCGCTAGAGTCGATGGCGATTCGGTTGAAT
>NZ_JAYSBG010000054.1:9081-14725 GCF_041915505.1 Rhodoblastus sp.
GCCCCCCGCTGCTTGGGGGGGGGGGGCGTATCTTTTGTTGGCTTTTCTTTTAAACCCCCCTCGACTCTAGATTCCTTTGTTTTCGCAGCGTTTTTACGAAAAACCGGCGTCCACTTTTTCGCACGCTGCTCTAGGGTTTCGTCGCGCTCCCAGACCAGCAGAAAGCGGAGGCCGGCGCGGCCGGCGAGCCGCAACGCGGCGGGAAGGGCGAAAGCCGGTTCGAGAAAAATATTGCGTTCGAGCGCGCGGGCCGCGAGATCGGCCCAGGCCGCCTGATGCTCTTGCGCGCCGGCGGCGTCGAGGGATTCGACAAAAAGGGCCGCGCCACGGCGACGCGACAAGCTGTCGTCCGCCAGCTTGTCGAAGGCTGGCGAATGGGAAAGCTGCGTTCGTGCGACTATATCCGTCACCAGCGTCAATTCCGGCCGCCGCCCTGCGCCACAACGGCGCCTTTGGGTCAATTCGAGACAAAAACGCGCGAAAGACCGGCGGCGCGGTCACCCCATCAAGCTTCGCGCCAGCGTGGCGACCATGCGTCTCAGGCCAGCAATCCACCCGGAGAGGGCTTTAGGGGATTGGCGACGACCGCCTTCGCATCGGGCCGGTCGAGGACCGGCTTGCCGGCAAAGGCGTCATAGAGCCCTTGAACGAATTCCGGGCTCAGGTCGCGGGTGATGAAGACGATGCGCGTTTGGCGGTCGGCGTCGGGCCAGGAATCGAGGCGCGCCGGGGGATGAAAAATATGCTGGACGCCGTGAATGACCAGCGGCCGCTCGGGATCGTCGGCCAAAGCGATGACGCCCTTGACGCGCAGCAGGTTCGGGCCGTGGGCGTTGCGGAGAATCTCCAGAAAAAGATCGCAGGCCGATAAAGGCAACGGATTTTCGCTGGTCAGGCAGAAGGCGCGGATCGATTCGCCGTGGCGATTGACGTCGTGGTGATGATGATCGTGGTGGTGATGGCTTTCGGCGAGCGCTTCGGCGTTGAGCCAGCGCGCGACATCCGGCGCTTTCGTCGCCGGATTGTAAAGGCCGGCGTCGAGCAGATGGTCCGCGTCGCAAAGCTCCGGCCGGTCGATCAGCCGGGCCGTCGGGTTGAGAGCCGACAGATGCGCGCTCAGGCGGGCGAACGAAGCCTCTGCGCCCATTGTCCCGACGAGGTCGCCCTTGGACAGCACGAGACGGTCGGCGACGGCGGCCTGCCGGACCGCCTCGGGATGAGCCGCCAGCGTTTCCTCGCCATTGATCGCGTCGATCACGGTCACCACGCCGTCGAGACGGAAACGCATCAGCAGATAGGGATGGCTCATGATCGTGTGCAGCACGGGCGCGGGATCGGCCAGTCCGGTCGTCTCGATGACGAGCCGGTCGAAGGAGCCGATGCGGCCATTGTCGAGCCGGCGCAGCAGGTTCTCCAGCGCGTCGATCAGATCGCCCCGCAAAGTGCAGCACAGGCAGCCCGAGGCCATCATCACCATGTCGCCGTCGATTTTCTCGACGAAGAGATGATCGAGGCCGATCTCCCCGAATTCATTGATGAGGACGATGGTTCGCGCCAGCGCCGGGTCGCGCAGCAGGCGATTGAGCAGGGTCGTCTTGCCGGCGCCGAGAAAGCCGGTGATGATTGTGACCGGAATGGGCCCCGGCGGGCGCCGGGCCGAAACGCCGTCGCTCAATGAAGTCCCGTCACTCAATTCTGTTTCGTCTTACCGTTGGCGGCGGCGCTGTCGGCCTTGCTGGCCGTGGGCTTCGCGGCGGCGGCTTTCGCCGGGGCCTTGTGCTCCGCCTTCGCCGCATTGGCGCTTTTCTTCGCGGCCGCCTTGTGATCGGCCTTGCCGTGCTCCGCGACGGGCGTCTTGCCCTTCTGCGCCTTGGCTTCATGTTTGCCATGGCCCGCACGCTTCATCGACAGCGCCTTCGGATCCGGCTTGATCGGCGCCGCCGCGGCGGCATGTTCCGGCGGCGGGGCGTAAGCGATGGCCCCGATCGGCGTATTGGCCGGGCGCGGCCCGGCGACCGGACCCTGATAGCCCGGCGTCGCGCCGACATAGACAGGAATCGGCTCGGTGACCGGACGGGGTAAGGAGGCGATCAGCGCGCCGCTGCCCGGAATGGCGGGGGCGGCGCCGGGCGCGGGCTGGATCGGCCCGCCGAAATCCTCCGATTCCGCTTCCTGCATGGCTTTGCCGCTTCGCCGCGTGCAGATTTCGCCGCGCATGTCGGGCGGCGTTCCGCCAACCGCCGGCAGATCGACGGCGGCCTCGCCCAGCGCTGACGTGGAAAAGGCGCGATCGAGCAGATCGGCCGCATGGGCGGTGCGCACCCGCGCCGAAATATCGCCCATCACCACCACGATGACCTTGCGATTGTCGCGCGTCGCGCTGGCGACGAGGTTGAAGCCAGCCGGGCAGGTGAAGCCGGTCTTCATGCCATCCGCGCCGGGATAGCGGCCGATCAGGCCGTTATGATTCGGAATGACCTGCTCGCCGAGTTTCAGCGCGCCGATATTGTAAAGATCGGCATATTGCGGGAAGCCGATCAGCAGCGCGCGGCCGAGGATCGCCATGTCGCGCGCCGAGCTGTAGTGGCTGGGATCGGGCAGGCCATTGGGATTGACGAAATGCGATTCGCGCATGCCGATCGCGGCGGCGGTCTGGTTCATCTCGCCGGCGAAAGCCTCGACCGAGCCCGAAACGCCTTCGGCGATGGCGACCGCTATGTCATTGGCCGATTTCACCATCAGCATTTTGAGCGCATTGCCGAGCGTGACCTGGGAGCCGGGCGCGAAACCCATTTTCGACGGCTTCATGCTCGCGGCGCGCGCCGAGATCACCAGCGGGGTGTCGAGCGTCAGGCGCCCTTCGCGCACCGCGTTGAGCGCGACGTAAACGGTCATCAATTTGGTGACGGAGGCCGGATACCAGGGCTTCGTCGCGTCGCGGGCCGCGATCACCCGCCCCGTCGCGACATCCATGGCGACGAAAGGCGGCGGCGTGTAATGGGTCGCGGCGGGCGCTTCGTTCTTGGCGTGATTGGCGTGGGCGGCGGCGTGGCGTTTGTGCGCCGCCTGGGCGGTCCCGCTCAGCGGCGCCTGCAGCGCCGCGAGAAGGGTGAAAAGAGCCAGGGAAGCCTGTTTGGACCTGAGGCGGGCTGAAATCATCATCGTCTGGCGCCAATCTGGCCGGTCTGCGCCGGCAGAGAGTGAGAAACGGCGGTTCGGCGCGGCGCGCCGGCATGACAACGGCCGCAGGACGGAAACAGCCGTTCCGCAGCGACCTTATGGACCATTCCGGTTGAAACGCAATCGCGCCCAGCGGCCGAAAGAGCAAAGCTGAGCCTTCTGTGAACAGCGATTTTGCGTCTCTTTTATGGCGCGCCGCATTTGCGTCACTCGCCGGGCGCCTTGATGTCGAGCGCCAGCGCATGCACGCCGCCGGCGATTTCCTCTGCGAGGAGCGTATTGACGGCGCGATGACGCTCGATCCGCGACTTGCCGGAAAAGCCGGGCGCGACGATCTGGACCCTGAAATGGGTTTCGCCGCCGTGGCCGGCGCCGCCCTCATGGCCGACATGGCCGGCATGTTTGTGCGATTCGTCGATCACGTTCAGGAATTGCGGCGTGAAGGCGGCCGTCAGCTTGGCCTCCATGCGGTCGCGGACGGTCTGTTTACCGGAAGGCTGCATAATGATTCTCCTGATTGCGTCGCGTCGGCCCGGCCCAGCAAGTCAAGCAATTTAATCGCGCTCGCGTCCTTGCTCCGCCGCCGCCTTCGCCCATATTGTGTCGAACATGGATCTCAATTCCCCCATCTTTGATCGGATCAGGACGCGGCGCAACGCGGAGGCGGCTCAAGCCCCCGCGTCCGGGCCGCGCTGCCAGCATCCGGGCTGTCAGGCGGCGGGCGAATTTCGCGCGCCGATGGGGCGATTGCGGGAAGGGCAGTATTTCTGCTTCTGCCTCGATCATGTCCGGGAATATAACGCGACCTATAATTATTTCCACGGTATGAGCGACGAGGCGGTGCTGACCTATCAGAAAGAGGCGCTGACCGGCCACCGGCCGACCTGGAAAATGGGCGCCAATCGCGGCGAGGCGGCGTCGGACCGGATGCGCGACCCGTTCAACATGCGCGGCGCCGGCGCCAAGGAGCGCCGCGGCATGCGGACGCCCCGGCATGGCGTGGTCGCCCACAAGGCGCTGCATACGCTCGGACTGGACGACGAGGCGGGACCGGATGAAATCAAGGCCCGCTACAAGGAACTGGTCAAAAGATTGCATCCGGACGCCAATGGCGGCGATCGGTCGAATGAAGACAGGCTGCGCGAGATCATCAACGCCTATAACGTGTTGAGGTCTTTCCGCGCGGTTTAGCCAGCCGGAAATTCTACGGGTTCGCCGTCGCCGCTTTGCCGCCTCTTGTGGCGGGCAAGGCGGCGAGGTTATCGTGATGCGAAAGGGTTAGGGCCGGCGGGCCGGGGTCCGAAACGGACCAGAGGCCAAGTTTCAGGCTGGCCGGCCATGATCCGGCGTCGTCGGATTTTTCGATCGGCGGCGCGGTGATGGAGGTTCGATGCAAGTTTCACATTCCACAGGGTCGGCGCAGGGGTTGCCAGACAAGACCATATCGGTGCGCGACGTCTTCAAGATCGATTCCGACATGAAGGTCCCGGCCTTCTCGGTCGCCGACGAGCACGTCCCCGAGAAAGATTCCGATTATCTGTTCGACCGCACGACCACCCTCGCCATTCTCGCGGGCTTCGCCTATAACCGCCGTGTGATGGTGTCCGGATACCACGGCACCGGCAAATCGACCCATATCGAACAGGTGGCGGCGCGGCTGAACTGGCCCTGCATCCGCGTCAATCTCGACAGCCATGTGTCGCGCATCGATCTGGTCGGCAAGGACGCCATTGTCCTGCGCGACGGCAAGCAGGTGACCGAATTCCGCGACGGCATCCTGCCCTGGGCCTTGCAGCACAACGTCGCCTTGTGTTTCGACGAATATGACGCCGGGCGTCCGGACGTCATGTTCGTGATCCAGCGCGTTCTGGAAGTCTCGGGGCGCCTGACCCTGCTCGACCAGAACCGCGTCATCAGCCCCCATCCGGCCTTCCGGCTGTTCTCGACGGCCAATACGGTCGGTCTCGGCGACACGTCGGGCCTGTATCACGGCACCCAGCAGATCAATCAGGGCCAGATGGACCGCTGGTCGATCGTCACCACACTGAACTATCTGCCGCATGACAAGGAAGTCGACATCGTCCTCGCCAAGGTCAAGGATTTCCAGAAGACCAAGGAGGGCGCCGACGTCATCAACAAAATGGTCCGCGTCGCCGACCTGACCCGCAACGCCTTCATGGGCGGCGACCTTTCCACCGTGATGAGCCCGCGCACGGTCATCACCTGGGCGGAAAACGCCTCCATTTTCGGCGATGTCGGCTTCGCTTTCCGCCTCACCTTCCTCAACAAATGCGACGAGCTGGAACGTCCGCTGGTGGCGGAATTCTATCAGCGCTCCTTCGGAAAGGATTTGCCGGAAAGCGCCGTCAATGTGGCTCTGAGTTGAGCCGCGCGACCGTTTCAAATCCTGCGCGCCTTCGGATCGGAACCGTCGCGTGACTCTGTCCAACGTCAAATCCTCGTC
>NZ_JAYSBG010000055.1:0-14601 GCF_041915505.1 Rhodoblastus sp.
CCTGCGCCTGAACTGAAGCGATCGCGGTGGAATTCACGCCGGCCTCCCGCTTGTAGACGCCGGAAATGCTCTTGATTTCCGCGCGATGACGTCCGAACACCTTTTCCAGCGCGTAGGAGATTTCGCCTACCGTGGCCTTTTTCCGGGCAGCCTCGATCGCCAGAGCCAGCAGATTGGCGCCGCCCTTCGCGCCTTCGGTCAAGGCGGTGAGCGCGGCCTGGGTCTCGGCCTCGTTGCGTTCGGCGCGCAGGCGCTTCAGCTTGTCGATCTGCTGGGCGCGCACGGCGGCGTTCTCGACCTTGAGCACGTCGATCGGCTTTTCGCTCTCGGGGCGGAACTTGTTGACGCCGACCACGGTCTGCTTCCCGGAATCGATGCGCGCCTGGGTCTTGGCCGCCGCTTCCTCGATGCGCAGCTTGGGAATGCCGGCGTCGATCGCCTTGGCCATGCCGCCGAGCGCCTCGACCTCCTGAATATGAGCCCAGGCCTTCTGCGTCAGTTCGGCGGTGAGCTTCTCGACATAATAGGAGCCGCCCCACGGATCGATGATTTTCGTGGTGCCGGATTCCTGCTGCAGGAACAATTGGGTGTTGCGGGCGATGCGCGCCGAGAAATCGGTCGGCAGCGCGAGCGCCTCGTCCAAAGCATTGGTGTGCAGCGACTGGGTATGGCCTTGAGTCGCGGCCATGGCCTCGATCTGGGTGCGAATGACATTGTTGAACACATCCTGTGCGGTCAGCGACCAGCCCGAGGTCTGGCTGTGCGTGCGCAAGGGCAGGCTCTTCTCCGACTGCGGGTTGAACGTCTTGACCAGATTGGCCCAGATCAGCCGCGCGGCGCGAAGTTTCGCGACTTCCATGAAGAAATTCATGCCGATCGCCCAGAAGAACGACAGGCGGGGCGCGAATTGGTCGACGGTGAGGCCGGCGGCGATGCCGGCGCGAATATATTCGACGCCGTCGGCGAGCGTATAGGCGAGTTCGAGATCCTGCGTCGCCCCGGCCTCCTGCATGTGATAGCCGGAGATCGAGATCGAGTTGAATTTCGGCATATTCTGCGAGGTGAAGGCGAAAATATCCGAAATGATGCGCATCGAATCCTTGGGCGGATAAATATAGGTGTTCCGCACCATGAATTCTTTCAGAATGTCGTTCTGGATCGTGCCTGAGAGCTTGGCCGCCGGAACGCCCTGCTCTTCCGCCGCGACAATGTAGAGCGCCAGAACCGGCAGCACGGCGCCGTTCATGGTCATCGAGACGGACATCTGGTCAAGCGGAATGCCCGAGAACAAGGTCCGCATGTCATAGATGGAATCGATCGCCACGCCGGCCATGCCAACGTCGCCGGCGACGCGCGGGTGATCCGAATCATAGCCGCGATGGGTGGCGAGGTCGAAGGCGACCGAGAGGCCCTTCTGGCCCGCCGCGAGATTGCGGCGATAGAAGGCGTTGGAATCCTCAGCCGTGGAGAAGCCGGCATATTGGCGCACGGTCCAGGGCTGGTTGACATACATGGTCGGATAGGGCCCGCGCAGGAAGGGCGCGACGCCGGGGAAGGAATCCAGCGCCGGCAGGCCTTCCAGATCCTCCGGGCCATAGACGCCCTTCACGGCGATGTCTTCCGGCGTAATCCAGGGCTCGCCCGAAAAAGCCGGCGCGGCGGCGCTCTGGTCCTTGTCGAGGGCGAGGGTCGAGAAATCGGGAATGCGGGTCATGCGGTCGTCCACCGTGCAAAATCGATCATCGCGCGCGGGCGCTATCAGTCAGTTTTGACTTATACGACGATCATTATTGCGGCGCCATACGCCATCCGTCAGGAGCGCGCCTCGGATTTCGAGCGGGTTCGACGGCGTCTTGCCCGGCTGTTTTACGCTTTCGAGTCACTTTTGCGGTCTAATCCGGCCAACGCAAGCCCGCGTCGATCGCTTCACCCGTCCTGGAAGCCTCGTATGACCGCCAAAATCCCGAACGCCGACAAAACCGTCGCCCCGAAAAAGGCGAATGGAGCGGCCGATCGCCCGGCGGCGACTCTGTTGCCGCCATCGCCGGTCGGCCGATACGAGGACGGCGCGCCCTTCGACAAGGTGCAATATCTTGAAGCGAAGTTGATCCTCAAGCCGGAACGCTTCACCTCGATCAAGGCGTTCCGCGGCTTCGGCGCAATCGTGCAGCGCGTCGCCGAAGAGGTCGGCGTCGGCTTCATCGAACATCCAGATCTCGATCTGAGGCCGGAAATCCGCGAGATCGTCTTCGGCGATACGCCCGACTTCCGGCTCTACAACAATGCCTTCATCCTTCGCCGCCGCATTCGCTACGTGGACGGTTTCCCTGTGGGCGACCCGGAAATCGTGTTCAAATACCGCCATCCGGACGAGCGCGCCGCCACCGAATTGGACGTCCGGCCGAATATCGACGGACGATACAAGATCAAGTTCAAGGCCGAGGCGCTACCGCTCAAGGACAGCGCCGGCGGCTACCGGATTCTGTTCTCACACAATTGCCAGTTCGGCCTAAGCCAGACGCCCAGACCCAACCGGCTGAACATGGGCGCGCTGGCGACAGTCTTCCCGGCGCTGCAGCGTCTCGGCCTCTCCGAAAAGCAGCGCATTCTGGTTGTGAACAGAGGAATCGTCGAGGAAGTGCTGTTGCCGCTCGGCACATTGGATTTCGGCAAGGGCGTCGTCGCCAAATGCGACGTCTCGCTGTGGCGCACGCGCGGCGAGCACAAGTCGCTGGTCGGCGAATTCGCCTTTCAGGTGAAGTTCATCGAGCGCGAGGGGGTCGCCCAAAAGCCCAAGCGACTGGCCGGCGCGTTCTACATGACCTTGCAAAACGAAGTGAACGACTGGCTGGCGTTGGGCGTGACGAAGACGGCGATGGTTTATCGCCTCAAAGGCAACGGGCCGACCAGCCATGAGTGAATCGACGAAACAGGACGCGCCGCCAGGACAGGACATATCGATCGCGCGTATTTTCCGCGAGTTCCTGACTCTCGGCGCGATCAGTTTCGGCGGCGCCGTGCCCTATCTGCGCAGCCGTCTCGTCGAGACCGAAGGCTGGATCGACGACCGGGAATTCGTCGAAATGCTGTCGATCAGCCAGACGCTGCCGGGACTCAACGCGACCAATCTCGCCATCCTGGTCGGCCAGAAGCTTCGCGGCGCGCGCGGCGCGGCGGCGGCGTTGATCGGAATGTGCCTGCCCGGCGGCGTCATCATGTACGTGGCCGGCGTTCTTTACTGGCGTCACGGCGACCGCGCCGATTCGACCGCGATCCTGAAAGGCGTGGCCGCGGCGGCCGTCGGTCTCGCCCTTTATACCGCGATCCAGCTCGGCAAACGCTCGCTGGCGACGCGCGCCGATCTGGCTTTCGTGGCGATCACGGCGATCGCGGTGAACCATTTCCACATATCCGTGCTCTGGGTGCTGCTCGGCGTCGGATTGCTCAGCACGTTATGGCGCCATCCCGGCGGCGCCCGGGAAACAAAGGAAAAATGAGCCAGATCCCCGCGCTGATCCGCGTTTTCGCCTATGTGTCGCTGCTCGCCGTAGGCGGCGGCATGGCCGCCTTTCCCGAGATGGAATATCTCAGCGTCGACGTGCATCACTGGCTGACGAAGGCCCAGTTGATCCATCTCTACTCCATCGGCCAGATGGCGCCCGGGCCGAACATGATGATGATCGTCGCGGTCGGCGATTGGGCGGCCGGCGCGGTCGGCGCGCTGGCGGTGCTGATCGCCTTTTTCCTGCCGACGGCGCTGCTGACCTATGCCGCGGGTCGCGGCTGGAAGCGGCTGGAATCCTGGCCATGGCGCGATTCCATCCAGCGCGGACTCGCGCCGGTTTCAATCGGCCTTCTGCTGGCAGGCTGCTTCACCATGGCGAAAGGCGCCATTTTCGGTGTCGAAACCGCTGCTATCGCCGCAGGCGTGCTGCTCATTCTGCTGCAATACAAGATCAATCCCGCCGTGCTCGTCGCGGCGAGCGCGGTGGTCGGCTTTATCTCGTTCCGATAGGGCAGATCGCGCGAAGCGCTTCCCGCCTGTTCCTCCCCATCGGTTGTCAGCTCCGGTTCAAGACCTGGCCAAAGAGCTTGCGCACCTCTTTCCGCGTCGCAGTCAGGTCGCGCTCCAGAAAGGCGAAATCCGGCAGGCCGGTCGCGGCGGCGATGCGGCGCTTGACGCCGTCCGCCGCCTTGCGCGGATCCGCGTCCTCGCCGAGCGCCAGACGCAGCCATTGGGCGACATTGCCGTAAAGCCCATGCGCCCGGAGCAGGGTTTCCGCTGTTTCGGTGTCGAGAAATCCGGCCTTCGCCGCCGCCATCAGGATTTCGGCGGTCGCGGTCCGACGCAGGCCTGGCGCGTCGGCGCCGTGGGCCAGAACCAGAAATTGCGCGATGAATTCGACATCGAGGAGGCCGCCCGAGGCGAGTTTCAGGTTCCAGGGATCGTCCTCGCCTTTTTCCCGAGCGATCAGGGCGCGCATCTCGCGCACGGCCTTGGCGACGTCTCCCCCGTCGCGCGTTCGGCGCAGGGTTTCATCAATGACGGCTTCGACCTCGGCGCCGAGGCTGTCGTCGCCGGCGATCGCACGCGCCCGGGTCAGGGCCATATGCTCCCAGATCTCGGCCTCCTCCGCCTGATAGGCGCGGAACGAGGCGATCCGCGTCGCCAAGGGCCCCTGTTTGCCGGAGGGGCGCAGCCGCATGTCCACTTCGAACAATTTGCCGCGCCGGGTCGGCGCCGACAGCGCCGCGATCAGCCGCTGCGTCAGGCGGATATAATAGACCGTGGCGTGAAGCGGCCGCGCGCCGTCGGAGTCCGGGCGCTCGGCATCGAAATCATAGAGCAGCACCAGATCGAGGTCCGAGGTCGCGGTCAATTCCCGCGAGCCGAGCTTGCCGAAGCCGAGCACGACGCAGCGCCCGCCCGGAACGCGACCATGCTCGACCGCGAAATCCTTCTCGACCCGCGTGAGACAGGCGCAGACCAGGGCTTCGGCGAGGGCGGAATAGGCCCGGCCCGCCTGATCCGGCTCGATCAGCCCGGCGAACAGCCGCAGCCCGATCATGAAATTTTCCTCGCCGGCGAAAATCCGCGCCGCGTCGAGAAAGGCTTCGAGGCCCTGGTCGCCTTCATGGAATAGAGCGAGCCGGCTGGAAAAATCCGCCACATCCATCGGCGCGGCGGCCACGCCCCGGTCGATGGCGACATCGAGCACATGCGGGCTCTGTGCGATCACCTGGGCGAGGCGCGGCGCGCCGCCGAGCATGTCGGCGAAGAGCTGGAGCATGGGCTCGTGCGATTTGAGCAGCGTGAACAGCTCCGCCGCCGCCGGCATTCGCGCCAGTGCGGCGTCGAAGGCCGCCAATCCTGAATCCGCGTCGCCCGATTTGGAAAAGGCCTCCAGCAGGCCCGGCGCCAGTTCGGTCAGCACCTCGCGGGCGCGGGCGCTGCGCACCGCCGGGCGGCGGCCGAAATGCCAGCCGCGCACGGTCTCGGCGGCGCGGGCCGGATCGCGAAAACCCATGTCGCGCAGGGTTTCCAGCGTCTCCGGATCATCGGTCGAGCCGGTGAAGACCAGATTGCCGGCGCGGGTATCGAGACCCGGCGCATGTTCGAACAGCCGGGCGTAATGTTTCTCGACGGCGTGGAAATGGCGCAGCAGATCGCGCGAGAAGCCGGCGGTTCCGGCATAGCCGCAGAACCGGGCGAAAGCCTTCAGCGCGGCCTCGTCCTCGGGCAGGCGCTGGGTCTGGTGATCCTCGCGCATTTGCAGGCGATGCTCGACTGCGCGCAGAAAACGATAGGCGTTGGCGAGATCCTCCGAGGCCTGCGGCGTGATCCAGTCGTCCGCGCAAAGCTGGCGCAGCATGTCGAGCGTGCGCGGGCCGCGCAAAGGCTTGCGCCGTCCGCCGAACACCAATTGCTGGGTCTGGACGAAAAATTCGATCTCGCGAATGCCGCCGCGCCCGAGTTTGACGTCATGGCCCGCCACCGCGATTTCGGCATGGCCCTTGGCGGCGTGGATCTGGCGCTTCATGGCGTGGATGTCGGCGATGGCCGCGTAATCGAAATATTTGCGCCAGATGAAGGCGGCCATTTCGTCGAGGAAATCGAAGCCCAAAGCCAGATCGCCCGCGACCGGGCGCGCCTTGATCATGGCGGCGCGCTCCCAGTTCTGGCCGAGCGTTTCGTAATAATGGCGCGCGGCGTCGAGCGAGACGGCGGGGGCGGTCGAGCCGGGATCGGGCCGCAGGCGCAGATCGACCCGCAGCACATAGCCGTCGCCGGTGCGCTCCTGCAGAAGCTTGACGATATGCTGGGTCAGGCGCAGCGAGTTCGCGCGCGCTCCGGGCCCAGCCCCAAGAACGGGCGAGCGCAAGTCATAGAACACGACCAGATCGACATCGGAGGAATAGTTCAGCTCCTTGGCGCCATGCTTGCCGAGCGCGAGCACGACCAGGCCGCAATTCTGCTCCGGCTCGTCCTGCGACGTCAGCGCCAGCTTGTCGCCGGACAGCCTGAGCGCGACCCGCAACGCCGTGGCCACGAAACGATCGGCCGCGCGCGACAAAGCCGCCGTCGCCGCGACGACGTCGCATTCGCCGGCGAGATCGGCCAAGGCGACGATCAGCGCCGTCTCCTGCTTGGCCTTGCGCAGCAGGCTCATCGCCCGCGCTTCCGTGCAGTCCGGCGCGTGACAGGCGGACAGCCGGCGCAAGGCCTCGTCGAGCGCGGCCTCCGGGCTCTGCTGGCGGATGCGCAACAGGCGCGCGGGATCGCGCCGCGTCAGCCCCCACAGGAAGGTCGACTGGTCGGCAATCCCGACCAGAACCTCCTCCAACTTCGCCCAATCCGGCAAGGCGCGCAGGGCGCCGGCGGTCTCGGCTCCAGCCGCGGCCAGAAAATCCGCCACGCGAGCGCGCGCCGCCGCGAGCTTGACCGGACGCGGGCAGGACAAGGCGTTGGTTGTTTTCATGGCGACGCTCCCCTCCCTGCGACCAATATCACGCCGCCCGGCGCGGCAAGACCAGCACGACGCGCAAGCCGGGCGCATTGTCCTCGATGCGCAAGGTTCCGTCATGCAGCCGGGCCACGGCGGCGGCGAGCGACAGGCCGAGGCCGGAGCCCGGCCGGCTGCGCGAGGCCTCCAGCCGCACGAAACGCTCCAGCACTCGCGCCCGCTCCGCCTCCGGAATGCCGGGGCCGCGATCGGCCACCGCGATTTCGACCTTGTTGTCGTCGAGCGCGACGGAAATCGTCACCACGGCGGTCGCGCCGGGAACGTCCGGCGCGCTATATTTCAACGCATTGTCGATCAGATTGGCGAGCGCCTGGCCGATCAGCTCGCGCTGGCCGCGAATCGGCGCCGGCGCCGGCGCCTCGACCTGCAGCGCCACACCCTTTTCCTCGGCCGCCGGCTCGTAAAGCTCGGCCATGTCGCTGGCCAGCTCCGCCGCGTCGAGATCGGTGAAATTCTCGCGCGAGGATTGCGCTTCGGCGCGCGCGATCATCAACAAGGCGTTGAAAATGCGGATCAGGCCGTCAGCCTCGTCGATCACCTGCTCCAGGGCGGCGCGGCAGCCTTCCTCGCCGTCGTCGAGCTGCAGCGCCTGTTCGGCATTGTTGCGCAGCCTCGTCAGCGGCGTGCGCAGGTCATGCGCGATATTGTCCGAGACCTGCCGGATGCCGGCCATCAGGCTGGCGATGCGGTCGAGCATGGCGTTGAGATTGCGGGCGAGACGGTCCAGTTCGTCGTCGGCGCCGGAGAGCGGCAGTCGGCCTGTGAGATCCTCCTGCAGGAGCGTGGCCGCCTTGGCGCTCATGGCGTCCACGCGCCGCAGCAGGCGCCGCGCGACGAACAAGCCGCCGAAGGTCGCGATCACCAGCAGCCAGAGCAGCGAGGTGAACAAAGCCGAACCGAGAATATGCCGCAGCCTTTCGCGGTCTTCGAGATCGTGGCCGATCAGCACGCGGAAATGGCCCGGCAAAGTGAAGACGCGCGCGATGGCCCGGCGCGCGACATTGGGCTCGCCGAGGCGCTCATAGGTGGTTTCGACCGCCGTCTTCTGGTCGAACACGCCGGCGGGAAGATCGATCACATTGCCGGCGACCGCGACGCCATTGGGGGCGGTCACGAGATAGATCGAGGCGCCCGGCGTGCGCGAGCGACGCTCGACCACCGCGACGAGCTGGTTCAGGCCGCCATCGGCATATTGATCGGCGAGCCCCTTGATCTCGGCGTCGATGGTCTGCCGCATCTGCTCGTTGATGAGCTCGCGGACATTTTCGCCGACCCGGTCGAGAACCAAAGTAAAGCCGAGGCCGACGATGACGAAATAGGCGATGGCGAGTTTGAACGCCGTGGTCCGGAACAGCCGCCCGGGCGCCACGCCGCGCGTCAGGCTGCGCCAGAACCGCGCCCGCTTGATGTTCATTTGGCCCCTTCGGCGATTCGCTCGCGGCGATTTGACGGCACAATCGGCGATCCCGCCGCGCCGGGCAAGTTACCGATTGGTCAGACGAAAAGCATGGTCGCCGAAACCCGGCGTTAACCGTGAGCGCCCCATTGTCCCAACCGTGACGCCCCTGTCTTTGGCCCGAGATTCGTCCGGGCCGCGGGCGTGATTTTTTGCGTATTCAAGGCGAAGCGTTCATGTTGATGACCCTCGACCAGTGGCTGGCCCGCTTCTTCGGGGCCGGCCGGCGCGCCGATCGCGCGGCGCCCCTCGCGCAGCGCGCCTCCTTCGGCCTCGACGGCGTGGAAATGCGCCAGATCGATTCCAGTTTCGAACTGGAGCCATGGGACGAGGAGGCCGAAACGTCGCCCTATCGCCCCTATGTGCGCCGGCCGCGCTCGGTCTTCGTCGATGAGGCGACGGATTTCGCCGGGCAGGAGGCTGAATACGCGCCGGATTATACGGGGAGCGCCCTGCCCGCCGCCACGCCGCCGGCGCCGGCCTATGACGCGCCCGTCTTCGACGCCGAGCGCGCCCGCCTCGAAGCGCTGGCCGCGCAGAAATCGCGCGACATTCTCGCCGGCGCCGCACAGCCCGCGCCGTCCTTCCATTCCGACATCGTCGCCGAATCGCCGGAGGAGCCGGGCGCGCCGCAGTTCTGGCGCGCGGGCCAGCCCAATGTGCGCTTCACCCGCACGCCAGAAGCCTCGATCGCCCGGCGCAAAGCCGAGGAGGAAGCCCAGCGCCGCGCCGCCGAGGAAGCCATCCGCGCCGCCGAGGAAGAAGCCCGCAGCAAGGCCGAGGAACAGACGCGTCGCCTGGAGGAAGCCCGCCTCGCGCAGGCCCACGCGATGAGCGGCGCCGCCGACGCCCCGAAGCCGCGCGTGCGCTACGCCCGCACGCCGGACAAGAGAATCGAGAACCACGCCGCTCCGGCAATGCGCCCCGCGCCCGAGCCGCAGCAGGCGCAAGAACCGATTGCCGCGCCGGTCGCGGCCAAATCCGCTCTGCCCGGTTTCGGAACCTTCGCCGCCATGGGCGCGCGTTTTTCGTTCAGCGTCGGCTTTGGCGGCATCCAGCCGGCGCCCGTCGCCGCCCCGCGCGCGCCGGCCGCGCCGCAAGCGCCCGCCCCCCAGATCCCCGCGCCGACGGCCCCGGCCGCGCCCGTGCCCGAACCGGCCAGGCCCGCAAAAATGCGGCTGCGTGTGAAGGCGGTCGCCGAGCCGATCGAGGACGAGGCCGAAGCGATCGCGCCGCCCGCCAGCGTCCCCGCCCGTCCGCCGCAGGCGGCCGCCGAGGCCAAGCCGATCCGGCGCTCCAAAACGCCGGTCGGCGGCTTCCTCGAACGGCTCGACGCCGCGCGCATCGACTATGAAGCGCTTTCGACCGACATGCTGGCCGAGCCGCCCTATCAGCCGGTGGACGAAGAGCCGGAAGACCAGCTCGAGGTCAACGCCGACGCGCTTGAAAAGACGCTGGAGGATTTCGGCGTGCGCGGCGACGTGCTCAACGCCCATCCCGGCCCGGTTGTGACGTTATACGAGTTTGAGCCAGCGCCAGGGATCAAGTCGTCGCGGGTGATCGGTCTCGCCGACGACATCGCCCGCTCGATGTCGGCGGTCTCCGCCCGCGTCGCCGTGGTGCCGGGCCGCAACGCCATCGGCATCGAACTGCCCAATCCGCGCCGTGAGACCGTCTATCTGCGCGAACTCATCGCCGCCCCGGATTTCACCGACACCAAGCACAAGCTCGCCATCGCGCTCGGCAAGACCATCGGCGGCGAGCCCGTCATTGTCGATCTCGCCAAAATGCCGCATCTGCTCGTCGCCGGCACCACCGGTTCGGGCAAGTCCGTCGCCATCAACACCATGATCCTGTCGCTCTTGTACCGACTCAAGCCGCACGAGTGCCGCCTCATCATGGTCGACCCGAAAATGCTCGAGCTCTCCGTCTATGACGGCATCCCGCATCTGCTGACCCCCGTCGTCACCGACCCGAAGAAGGCCGTCGTCGCCCTCAAATGGGCCGTGCGCGAGATGGAGGACCGCTACAAGAAAATGTCCAAGCTGGGCGTCCGCAACATCGACGGTTTTAACGCCCGCGTCACCGAGGCTGCGCAAAAAGGCGAGATCATCTGCCGCACCGTGCAGACCGGCTTCGACCGCGAGACCGGCGAGGCGATCTACGAGCAGGAGCAGATGGACCTCTCGGTCCTGCCCTATATCGTGGTGATCGTCGATGAAATGGCCGATCTGATGATGGTCGCCGGCAAGGAGATCGAGGGCGCGATCCAGCGTCTGGCGCAGATGGCCCGCGCCGCCGGCATCCATCTGATCATGGCGACGCAACGGCCCTCGGTCGATGTCATCACCGGCACGATCAAGGCCAATTTCCCGACCCGGATCTCGTTCCAGGTGACGTCCAAGATCGACAGCCGCACCATTCTCGGCGAGATGGGCGCGGAGCAGCTGCTGGGCCAGGGCGACATGCTCTATATGGCCGGCGGCGGGCGGATTTCGCGCGTGCATGGGCCGTTCGTGTCGGACGCCGATGTCGAGAAAGTGGTGGCGCATCTGAAGATGCAGGGCCAGCCGGATTATCTCGACGCGGTGACGGTGGAGGACGAGGGCGACGAGGACGAGGCCGACGCTTCGACCTACAATGGCGACGACGAGGGCGGCGATCTGTACGACCGCGCGGTGGCGATTGTGCTGCGCGACAAGAAGTGCTCGACCTCTTATGTGCAGCGGCGGCTGTCGATCGGTTATAACAAGGCGGCGTCTCTGGTCGAGCGGATGGAGAAGGACGGCGTCGTCGGCCCCGCCAACCATGCCGGCAAGCGCCAGATCCTCGCCGACGGCGGCGTGGATCGCGGCGCGTTCGACGGGGAGTAGACCAAACCCATCATGGCCACACGGCCGTCATTGCGAGCGGAGCGAAACAATCCACCTCTCAACCTGTCGAAAGGCCGCATGGATTGCTTCGCCATAGCCCGTCAAAAGACGAGCGTCTTCCGACGCCCTATGGCTTGCAACGACGAATGCAGGACTGCCGCAACGCCGCCACAACAGCGGTTTAGATGCAAAGCGCCAATCCGGTCGAATCGGCCTTGCAAAACAAGCGGACCAGTCGGCGGCGGGCGGCGACGGGAATTGAATGGGTTCCGACCTGAGGCGAAACAAAGATGAAGCGCGGCATATTCCTGATTTTGAGCGTTCTTTCGAGCGCTGTGCTGATCGGCGGCGCCTCGGCGCAGAAACTCCCCGGCGTGGAAAAAAAGTCCGCCGCGAAACTGGCCGATCCGGCGAAAGCCGCGCCCGAAGCGCTCGATCCGCAAGCCGCGGTCGAAAAGGCCAATGATTATTTCAATGCGGCGCAGGTCATGACCGCCGATTTCGTCCAGATCGGCGCCGATGGCAGAAGGTCCGAGGGCAAGCTTTATGTCCTGAAGCCCGGACGTCTCCGTTTTGAATATGCCATGCCGGCAACGATGGAAATCATTGCGGATGGCGTCTCGGTCGCCATTCGCGACCGCAAGCTGCAAACCCAGCAGCTCTATTTCATCAGCCAGACGCCGTTGAAATTTCTGCTCAAGGACCAGCTCAACCTGAACAAGGACGTCAAGATCACCGGCGTCACGGCCGATCCGAAATCGACCACGATCACCATTGAGGACAGCTCCACCTTCGGCGGCGCCTCCACGATCAAGCTGAACTTCGATCGGAAGGATTTCGCGCTGCAACAATGGGAAGTGACCGATCCACAAGGCTATCAGACCCTGGTCACCCTGCATAATGTCGACCTTAAATCCGTCCCTGACCGCAATCTTTTTCGCATCCCGGCGACCAGTTTCTGGCCGATTCAAAACTGACCCGCTTAAGATGTTTCACGTGAAATCCGGACGCGACATCGTCCGGGCGCGGCAAGAAACGCAAGACGCGTCTTGATTCCCATCCATGGCTTGGGCTTAGTCGCACAAAGCGTCAAACGATGCGCAGCCCTGGGGAATGACGTGAAGCTGAAGATCACAACCTGGAACATCAATTCCGTGCGCCTGCGGATCGGCCAAGTCGGCGCCTTTCTGCGCGATCACGCGCCGGACGTGCTTTGCCTGCAGGAAACGAAATGCCGGGACAGCGAATTTCCCGCCGCCGAAATCCGCAAATTTGGCTATGAGCATATCGCGATCAACGGGCAGAAGGGCTATCACGGCGTCGCCATCATCTCTCGCCTGCCGCTGCTCAATGTCGATCGCCGGGACTTCTGCCAGGTCGGCGACGCCCGGCATATTTCGGCGTCGGTCGCTTTCGCCGATCAGGCGATCCGCATCGACAATCTCTATGTCCCCGCCGGCGGCGACGAGCCCGATCCGGGCAAAAATCCCAAATTCGCCCACAAGCTCGCCTTTCTGGACGAAATGTTCCATCGGTTCGACGATTCCTTTACCAAAACGCCGTCGATTCTGGTGGGCGATCTCAATGTCGCGCCCCATGAGAATGATGTCTGGAGCCACAAGGCCTTGCTCCAGGTCGTCAGCCACACGCCGATCGAAACCGACAAGCTGAAATCCATTCTCGCGCGCGGATCGTGGATCGACGCCTTGCGCCAATATGTCCCGCTCGACCAGAAGCTCTATACCTGGTGGAGCTATCGCTCGCCGGACTGGTCCAAGGCGGATAAGGGGCGACGGCTCGACCATATCTGGACATCGCCAGCGATGGCGCCAAACCTCGAAGGGATCGACATTCTCCGCGAGGCGCGCGGCTGGGAGCGACCGTCGGATCACGTGCCGGTCAGCTTGCGATTGAATTTTTAGGCTTTCGCGCCGGCGGGACGCCCCTGCTTCCAATTCGTCAGAAACAGGGGTCAACGCCTCAAAAGGCCTGTCGCGCCTTTTCGAGATCCTTGCCGAATCCCTCGATCTGACGGGAAAGCGCCGCGATGACCTGCCGCGCGCTTTCAGGAAATTCCTGCAACACGCGCTGGATCAGGTTGCGCCGGATTTTCAGGACGGTCGAATTCTCGCGCGCGATCGCTGTCGCCGGCTGGACCGTCGCCGTAAACAGGGCGATCTCGCCGACGAGCGCGCCCGGACCGGCGATCTTATTGTCATCCATCGATCCATGGCCGAGATCCAGCATGACCGAACCGGCGAGAATCAGGAAGCCGCCATCGGACTCGTCGCCGCTGCGGAAGATGATTTCGCCTGCGCCGAATTGCACCGTTTCGCCGGCAAAGGCGATCAGCCGCAGCGCCTCCGGTTCGAAAGCGGCGAAAATCGGAAGGCGGGCGAGGGCTTTCACCTGGCGCTCCAAGGACATGGCGCTCTCCGGATCATGGTGGCGAAATCGTTGCGTTCGAGGCGACGCGACGGCGCGCCCCTTATGAAGGAGCCAGACGATAACCGCCGGCGTCGGTCAGCAAAAGCCGGGCGCTGGCGGGATCGGGCTCGATTTTCTGCCTCAGCCGATAGATATGCGTCTCCAACGTATGGGTCGTCACGTTGGAATTATAGCCCCACACGTCGCGCAGCAGATCTTCGCGGGAAACCACAATGCCCTTGGCCCGGTTCAGATATTGCAGGATCGCGGTTTCCTTTTCGGTCAGGCGCAATTTCTCGCCATTCTTGCCGATCAGGATCTTGGCGCTCGGTTGGAAAAGATAGGAGCCGATCTGAAACGTCGCGTCCTCGCTGAATTCATGCTGGCGCAAATGCGCCCGGATGCGGGCCAGCAGGACGGCGAAACGAAACGGCTTGCTCACATAATCATTGGCGCCGGAATCGAAGCCGGACACGATATCCGTCTCCGAATCGCGGCCCGTCAGCAGAATGACCGGCTTTTGAAACCCCTGAGCGCGCAGGCGCTTGACCGCTTCGCGGCCATCGCCGTCCGGCAGGCCGACGTCCATGATGACCAGGTCGATCGGCTCTTCCCGAACCACTGCCAGAGCCTCGGCGACATCGGAGGCTTCGCTCGCGACAAATTCCTGGTGAACCGATAATTGCTCAACCAGGGAAAGCCGCAGCAGAGCATCGTCGTCGACAATCAAGATCCGGCGGACTTGCGACATGAACGATCCTGTTACCGGCGCGACGGATAATGGGGAGGGCCAATCGGCCGAATGGGGTGAAATTCCTTG
>NZ_JAYSBG010000056.1:0-14601 GCF_041915505.1 Rhodoblastus sp.
GCAGCTCCCGCCCCAACCGGAGAAATGGTTCGATGCCCGCCACGCCCCATGTCGAAAAGCATTTCCTCGGGTCGGAAACGGTTCGCGACGTCGTCATCGGCATGTCGGACGGCTTGACGGTGCCGTTCGCGCTCGCCGCGGGCCTCTCGGCCGCCGTGTCTTCGACCCGCGTGATCGTGACGGCGGGCCTCGCCGAAATCGTCGCCGGCGCCATCGCCATGGGTCTTGGCGGCTATCTTGCGGCGCGCACCGACCAGGAGCATTTCGAATCGGAAGAGCGGCGCGAAGCCTATGAGATCGCCCATATGCGCAAGCTCGAACTGTCGGAAGTCCGCGATATTTTCGCCGGCTATGGCCTCTCCGGCGCGCCGCTCGAAACGGTCGTCAACGCCGTCGCATCGGACGAAAAGCGCTGGGTCGACTTCATGATGAAGTTCGAGCTGGGGTTGGAAAAGCCGGACCCGAAGCGGGCGCCGATCAGCGCCGCGACGATCGCGGCCTCCTATTTCGTCGGCGGCCTGATTCCGCTCCTGCCCTATATGCTGGCGAGCGATCTCAAGACGGCCTTGCTCGTGTCCATCATGTGCACGGGCGTGGCCCTGCTCGTCTTTGGCGCGGTCAAGGGACGGCTCACCGGCGTCAATATTGTGAAGTCCAGCCTGCAAACGGCTTTGGTTGGCGGTTTGGCCGCCGGCGCCGCCTTTTATCTGGCTTCGCTGTTCGGGTAGGCGGCCCCGCCGATCGCGCAAAAGCGCGTGACTTTCCTGTTTTGACGGCAATTTGACGGACGCGCCGCGACAAGGTGCGCCCGGACGAATTTGTCGGATGGCGTTCGACGGGGCGGGAATCGGCCGAATGGCCCAAATCCGGTCTCAGCCGCCCTGTCGTCGTCCACGAAAACTCATTTTGACCTGTGATCGGCCGGCGTATGAAATCAGCCTTTCTGTTTGCGTCCGGGGAGCCGTGGGCCGGCGATCCCGCATTTTCGACGCTCGGCTTTATCGCTCGTTTCGGGCATGTTCGCGGCCTGCGGCCGGCATTGCGGTTGGCGTTCAAACTCGCTTGCCGTCCCGACGACGGCTCCGCATGGCTCGCGGAGCTCGACCATCATCGCGTGCGGATGGGTCTTTGCGAAACCGGTTTGCACGCCTATGCGCAGGGCCCGCTCAGGCCCTTCTTACGGGCCGGGTGGACTTTCGAGCAACGATTGCGCGTTTCCCGGACGCACCATTCCGTCGTCGGCGCGGTCCTGCCGGTCGGCGCCATTCGCAACATCTGGGCGGGCCGTCTGATGAAACTCGGCGTCCTCGAAGGGCGTCGCGGCTCGTCCTTCGCGCTTTGGCTCGGCGCCGCCGATTATCCGCGGGAAGGCAATCTGCAGATCAGCTTCACGCGGGAAACGCCCGATGGATCGCCGTCCCTCCCTCTGGCGCGTCTGACGTTTTCGCTTGCCGAATGGACCGAGACTCGCCCCCTCCGCGCGCTCCTCATCGGCGGCCTGCAAGGCAGCCGCCACCAGACGGCCAAACGCGCGATTATCGAAGCCACCAGGGATTTGCGAGGACTGCGCCCCAAGGCGGCCGTGACGCTGGCGGCGCAGGCCTTTGCGTCTTGCGCGAATTGCGATGCCGTTCTCGCGGTCGCCGACGCCAACCACGTGGCCAACGCCCGGAGCGGAAACGCGCCGCCGCAGAAGGCGGCGAATTACGATGCGTTTTGGCGCGAGCGCGGCGGTTTGCCGCACGCCTCGATCGGGTTCGAATTGCCGATGCGCCGCGAAGACGAGCGACTTGTGCGGAGCGCCATTTCGGATTGCGTCGCGTCAATTTTCGACCGGAAGAAAACCCTTCTCTGACAAATCATTCGTCGGAGATTCGCTGGCGGCGCCGGAGACGCGGTCAAATGTGATCGCCGGCCCGGCGCTCAACGAGAACTGGAGTCCATACGAATGGCCACGGCCCGTTATAGTTCGACCGCGATCGCGCTTCACTGGAGCATCGTCGCCTTGATCGTCATCGCTTTCGCGCTCGGCCTGACGATCGACGAATTTCCGAAGGAGGCCAAGAGCGCGGCGATCAACGCTCATGCCTTGATCGGCCTGGCCATCCTTGTCCTCTCCATCCTGCGCCTCTCCTGGCGCGTCGCGACGCCGCTCCCGCCGGCGCCCGCTTCGCTTGGCCGCATCACGCTTCTGGCTTCCGGCGCGGCGCATGCCGGACTCTACGTCCTGATGATCGCGATTCCAGCGATTGGCGTTCCGACCCTGCTTTATCGCGGTCGCGGATTGGACTTCGGGCTGTTTTCCGTCGCCTCACCGTTCGAGCGGACGCCGGAGATTTTTCGTCCTTTGACCGATATCCACGAGATCGCCTCTTACGCGCTCGTCGGCTTGGCCGTCGCCCATGCGCTGGCGGCGCTGTATCATCACCATGTCTTGCGCGATGGCGTCTTGCTGCGCATGCTGCCAGGCGTGCCGAACGATGAAGGCTGACGGGTAGGCTCGGGCTTCCGTCATGCGAGATCGCGCTGCATTTCGGCGCAAGCTTATAAGATTGATTGAAAATTAAGGGCGCCGGCGAAGCCGGCGCGCCTTTTTTTCTTTTCAGGATGGCGCGGCGCCGACATAGTGTTGCGCTCCAAACGCCGGGGAGGCGCGGCGCCTTGCGCCGAACAGACGCCTAAAAGCCGCAGTCCAAGCGGCGTCACAACGGGAGCCCCCTATGTCCGACCGTTTCCGCCACGGGCGAATCGCCGTCGCGTCCGTCTTGCACGATTTCATCAATCGCGAGGTTCTCGCCGGCCTGGCCATCCCGCCCGAGGCGTTCTGGCAGGGGTTTGAGGCCTATATCGCCGAGCTCGCGCCGCGCAATCGCGCGCTGCTGCAAAAGCGCGACGCCTTGCAGGCGCAGATCGACGCCTGGCACGGCGCGCGCCGCGGCAAGCCCTTCGACCTTGCCGCCTATCGGGCCTTTTTGGGCGAGATCGGCTATCTCGCGCCGCGCGGCGGGGCTTTCGCGGTCGCGACCGCCCATGTCGATCCGGAAATCGCGTCGCAGGCGGGGCCGCAACTGGTCGTGCCGATAATGAATGCGCGCTACGCCCTCAACGCCGCCAATGCGCGCTGGGGATCGCTCTATGATGCGCTCTATGGCACGGACGCCGTGATTCCGCCGGACCCAACGAAAAAGGGCTACGATTCCGCGCGCGGCGCCCAGGTCATCGGCTGGGGACGTGATTTTCTCGACCGCATCGCGCCTTTGAGCAGGGAGTCGCACCGGGACCTCACCCATTATTACGTCGAAAACGGCGCCCTGCGCGGTCAATTGGCGGATGGCGGCGTGACCGCGCTCGCCAATCCGGCCCTGTTCGCGGGCTATGCCGGCGATCCCCTTGCGCCGCGCGCCATCCTGCTGCTGCATAACGGCCTTCACGTCGAAATCCGCGTCGACCGCGCGCATCCGATCGGCAAGACCGACCGCGCCGGCGTTTCGGATATCGTTTTGGAATCGGCGCTGACTGCGATCCAGGATTGCGAGGATTCGGTCGCGGCGGTCGACGCCGACGACAAGGTTGTGGTCTATCGCAACTGGCTCGGCCTGATGAAGGGCGATTTGTCCGCGACTTTCGACAAGGGCGGCCAGGAGCTGGAGCGCCATATGGCGCCGGACCGGGTTTACAAGGCGCCGAATGGCGAACGCTTCAGCCTGCCGGGCCGCGCCTTGCTGCTGGTGCGCAATGTCGGTCATCTCATGACCAATGACGCGGTTCTGGTCGACGGCGAAGAGGCGCCGGAAGGCCTGCTCGACGCCATGTTCACCAGCCTGATCGCGCTTTACGACCTCAGGGGCCTCGGCCGCTGCCGCAACAGCCGGGCCGGCTCGGTCTATATCGTCAAGCCGAAGATGCACGGGCCTGAGGAAGTCGCTTTCGCGGATGAGATTTTCGGCCGCGTCGAGGACCTGCTCGGCCTGCCGCGCTTCACGATCAAGATCGGCATCATGGACGAGGAGCGCCGCACCACGGTCAATCTCGCGGAAGCGATCCGGGCGGCCAAGGACCGCGTCTTCTTCATCAATACCGGCTTCCTCGACCGCACCGGCGACGAGATTCACACCTCCATGGAGGCAGGCCCCATGGTGCGCAAGAACGACATGAAGAACGCCGCCTGGATCGCGGCCTATGAGGACAACAACGTCGATGTCGGCCTGGCTTGCGGCCTGCCCGGCCATGCGCAGATCGGCAAGGGCATGTGGGCCATGCCCGACCTGATGAACGCCATGCTCAAGGCCAAGGGCGCCCATCCGCGCGCCGGCGCCAATACCGCCTGGGTGCCCTCGCCGACCGCCGCGACCCTGCACGCCACCCATTATCACGAGGTCGATGTCGCGGCGCGCCAGAAGGCGCTTTCCGCGCGCAAGCCGGCGGAGCTTGATTCCATCCTGACGATCCCGCTCGCCGACCGGCCGAACTGGTCGCCCGAGGAAATCAACGAGGAGCTGGAGAACAACGCCCAGGGCATTCTGGGCTATGTCGTGCGCTGGATCGACCAGGGCGTCGGCTGCTCCAAAGTGCCGGATATTCACGGCGTCGGCCTGATGGAAGACCGCGCCACCCTGCGCATTTCGAGCCAGCATATCGCCAATTGGCTGCGCCATGGCATTTGCGAGGAGGCGCAGGTCCGTGAGGTGATGAAGCGCATGGCGGCGGTGGTCGACCAGCAGAATGCGGGCGACCCGCATTACCGGCCGATGGCGCCCAATTTCGACAACAGCGTCGCCTTCCAGGCCGCCTGCGATCTGGTGTTCAAGGGGACCGAGCAGCCCAACGGCTATACCGAGCCGGTGCTTCACGCGCGCCGCCGCGAGGCCAAGGCGCGGGGGTAGCGAAACGGTCCGTTCGCCTCGTTTCCGTCATTGCGAGGCGCGCAAGCGACGAAGCCATCCATGTTGTGGTTCCGCGCCGAAGCGGATGGCTTCGCCGCGGCGCGTCGAATGACGGGCGTTTTTCGCAAGGGTGGAAAGAATTCCGCACTTTTCGCGCCGAAGATTTGTTCGTGTTATGTTCCATGTGAAACAGACCCAGCTGTCTCGCCCGGAATCCCTGCGTTTCACGCGCGCCGTCGCTCGGCATGGCGCGGCACAACTTGTTGGTTGGCTATGGAAGTTCGACTCGCATTTTCGCGTAAATGAGACGGGATTTTGCGGGAAAGGACGCGAAAACAGGCGCGTCCCCGGCGTTTTTTCAAGAATTTCGTCGCGCGCGGCGCCGCGTGGACGACGCCCAGAACGCTACAACCTCCGCCTGAAATCGTGACCGCCAAGATGACACGGCTTTCGACCGTTCTGAAGCCAAGTCGCATCGACCGTTTTCGGCGGATTGCGGAAGACCACGAGAGCCGATGGCAAGGGCGGCTTAGCGCCAAGCTGCAGACATCGGCGGAGACTTGCACCTGATTTCTACACGGTCCAGCGCATTGATCGGACGGGGCTCGGCTACCCGTGCAAAAATCTTGAGACCTGCACTATTCATCGCTCGCAGTCGGCTTGAACGCTTCCCGCTTGGATCAGAAGCACATCCCGATTTGTGAAGACGAACGAATATTTTCCTTCGGCGGCAGGCCGCAGTTCGCTAATCCAGCCTCCTACGGCCTCGTTGAGATTCCCTCCGAGAACGGTAGCCGAGATGAATCTGAGAGTGAGAGGGCATTCCTCGCCTTCCGGTTTGCTCAAACCGCGCTCGTTAGCCCATTGATCATCGAATTGAATTTCTACGTTGCCCGCGTCAAGTCGAGCAGAAGTAACGCACGCGTCGTGCAGGTGCCCGCGTTCAAAGAACCATTTCTCGTCAATTGTCGTCACTATCCACTAGCTCCGCTTCGCCTAGGCAAAAAGCCCAATTTTGCCTTGTAGTGCAAACCGCTCCATGATGTGCAGATTTCTCGATTTTTGCTCTGCGTGATGACGGCTAACGGCTCATGATGAGACGGTCGCCGACCTGATCATGAAGGTCAACAATGAGCCGAAGGCCGTCATTGCGAGCGGTGCGAAGCAATCCATCTTGCGTGCAAGCAGCAGTGTGGATTGCCGCGTCGCCTCCGGCTCCTCGCAATGACGGCTCGGGGCCGATGGTGGCGGCTGGGGCGGATTGGGCGTGGCGGCGCGGGCGAAGGGATCACGGGCGCCGCGCGGGCGAGCCGGTAGGCCGCACCTTCGCGTGAAATTGTGGCAGACCATAAGGCTGTGCTCGCGACCGTTCCGAAGCCAGATCGCGCGCCTCAATGGTCGCTGAGGGCGCTCGGGGGCGCCTTGCGTTTAGAATGGCGCCTTATGCGAAAAATCCTGCCCGGCGAGCAGCGCGAGCTGTTCGTCATAAGCCGGATCGTTCGTCATGACCGTGTATTTGAGGCCGTGGCGGACCACGGCCTCGTCGCCGACATTCTATTTGACGAGTTCGATCTCGCCAGCGCGCCAGCTCTTGTCGAAGAAGGACGGCAGCGGGCTATAGAGGCGCAGGATCGTGAACCAGCCCTTGCCCGGCGCGGTCTGGATCCAATTGCCGCGCGCGACGCCCTTGGGCTGCGACGGTCCGAACCAGACGGTGGTGCTGCCGTCGGCGGCGGCCTCGGCGGCAGGCGAAGGATAGCTCTGGCTGCCGGCGCGCGGATAGTTCTGCGGCGTCTGCAGCATCGATCGGGTTTGGTTATCGTAGAGCGTGAGCGACCAGAACGCCTCCGCCGGAATATGCGCGGGCAATGTCACCTTGTAGGTGTTGGCGCCGTCGAACGGGTTGCCGTCAGCATCGACGAAGCCCATCAGATATTGCGAGCCGACGCCCGGAATGCGCATGATCATGCCGGGCGAATCGAGCGTGTAGCCGTAATAGAAGGCGGTGCGCGAATCGAGCGTGCGCGCTCCCGTCGGCGGCAAGGGCTTGAACATGCCGGCCTCGAACAGGGGAGGCGGCGTCTCGAAGTCGGCCCCGCCCTGCCAAAGCATGCTTCCCCAATGCGAGCCCTCGTAATAGGCCCAGTCGGGGTGCTTCATCGCGTAACGCCAGTTCAGCGCGCGGCCGGTGGCCTGTCCGAACGCGGCCGCGTCAGACAGAATCTTCGTCATCCGCGCGTCGGGTTTGAACGGTTTGCCGTGGACGATTCCGATGGCGGCGAGCTGGCCGGCGAGTTCCTTATCGTAGCTCGTGGCGGGTTCGCTCTGGACGTTTTCGTTGATCAGTTCGAAAAAGCCGATGTCGCTCGGCGGAATCGTGTTGAACGACAAGCCGCTGCCCTCGATGAACTTCGTCTCGGGAATCTTGGGCTCACCGGCGATGCGGACCGTACCCTCCAGCGCCTGCGCGATGCTCGTGCCGAAGGATCCCGGCTGGTAGGGATAGATCTTCATGGTCTTTTTGATGTTCTCGACCGCTGGGCCGGGATCGTTGTCGTGCAGATAGGCGCGCGCCGCATACATCGCGTAGTTCGTCTTCGAACGCGCGATGAAATAGCCGCCCTCCGGCAGCGGACCGTCATAGTCGGGTCCGACGATCAGATATTTTCCGCCGAGCCCCCGATCCGGTCCGGGGCCGCCGATGTCGATGATCCAGGAGAACCACATGTCGTTGATGGTGCCGACCGCGCCTGGCGGTTGTTCGACCACCATCGGACCTTTGCTGAGGTCGAGACCGGTCAGATAGTAGACCGTGTCGGCATTGGCCGTCAGAAAGAGCGAATGGGAATCCATCAGCTTCGAGAAGATGACGACATCGCCGGGCTTGGCGCCGATTCCTTCGAAGCCCTTGACGATCGCCAGCGCCGAGGCGCCGCGGAAACTATTGTTGTAGGCGTTGAGCGCCTGAGTGAAGTCCAGAACGTCGTAGGTCGTCGTGGCTGTGTCGACCGTCGGCACGCCATCCTTGAAGTTGAGCGGGCCCGCGCTGGTTGTGAGCGTGGCCGGCGCGCCGAGAGAGTTGACGACCTTGTCCGGAACCTGCGCGCTCGCGGTCGCCGCCGAGGCAAGCAGGGCGCCCGCAACGGACCAGGCGCAGAGCGCCGGCCGGCAATTTCTCTCAAACAATCCATGCGCCATAATCTGTCCCCGAAACTGACGTTTCTGCGTTGCGTTCGAGCCGCCGCTTCAAATCAAGGCTTTTCAGCAGAGGAATTTGCAGGACACTAAGTGTCTTCCAACGCCTTGGCAATACTGTTCTACTACAAGGAATTACGACTTTAGCTCTTGAGGAGACGTTGACGAAGGCAGGGCGATGAGGCGTTCGCAAGCAGCGTTGGGAAGGCCGCATTCGAGCCGAAGTCCGTCATTGCGAGCGGGGCGAAGCAATCCATCTTGAGTGCATGCGGCAGTGTGGATTGCCGCGTCGCCTTCGGCGCCTCGCAAGGGTGGTTCAGGGCCGACGGGCTCATGACTCTGCCGACGCCCGATTTCGTCAGGAGCGTCGCCTTCCAGGCGGCCTGCGATCTGGTGTTCAAGGGGACGGAACAGCCCAACGGCTATACCGAGCCGGCGCCGCATGCGCGCCGGCGCGAGGCCAAGGCGCGGGGGTAGCGAAACGGTCCGTTCGTCCCGGTTCAGTCATTGCGAGGCGCGCAAGCGACGAAGCAATCCACGTTGCGGTTCTGCGCCGAAGCGGATGGCTTCGCCACGGCGCGTCGAACGACGGGCGTTTTTCGCAAGTGTGGAACGAATTCCGCGCTTTTCACGCCGAAGACTTGTTCGTGGTGAGGTATTCACGATGCTGACCACGCGGCCGGGTCCGGACATGGCCCGCTTCATGATCGGCAGATTGCGATCGTAAGCCGAGCGCATTGGACGGATTAGCTCGATCCAACATCAGCGAAGACAATCCTGAAGCCACTGCCGCGAGCACCCTGGATGTCGCGTTTGTGGTCTAGCAACGTCAGACGCGCGGCAAGATGTCCGCAAGATAGGCTACGATTGCGCGCGCCGAGGGTTTAGCGGCGCGGCCATTTGTCAATACGGCATGGATATCCACGGAGCCCAAGTCCCATTCGGGCAAAACTTGCACGAGGACGCCACTTTCGAACTCGCGTCTGATGGCCGGCAAAGTCGTCAAAACGATTCCCATGCCTTCGACTGCGGCTAGCAACGCGCCCTGCAAGACGGTTATCCTCAGGCGCCCCTCAAGGCGGACAGAAACGGTCGTTCCCTCTTTGTGGAACGTCCAATCCCCGACGCCCTGCGGACCGACAATGATCGCGTGGGCAGACAAGTCTGCCGGAACATTCAGGGCCGGAGCTGTTCTCAGATAGCTCGGGGCTGCGGCGAGCGCGCGCGGCCAGCTGACAAGCTTGCGAGCGGTCGCCGTGGAGTCCGCGAGCGCTCCGAAACGAAACGCAACATCCACCCCCTCCTTCACCAAGTCTTGCTTTTGGTCATCGAGCAACAGATCGACTCGCAACGCCGGATGGCGATCAAGGAAGGGCTTGAGGTGCGGGATCACGATGCGCGCCGCCAGGCTGGTGCCAATGCCGATGCGCAATGTGCCCCGTAATTCGTCCGAATGGCGGGCCGTTTGTTCCGCTTCGTCGAGATCGGTCAGGATCGGCTCGATCCGAGCGAGAAAATCGGCGCCGGCCTCAGTCAAGGTGACGGCCCGCGTCGTACGGACGAGAAGCGACGCCCCGATGTCCCGCTCCAGCGTGGCGATCGTGCGCGAGACCGTCGACTGGGGCGCGCCGAGTTCCCGGCCAGCGACGGAAAAACTCCCGAGACGTGCGACCCGGATAAACAATCGAAGGGCGTCGAGGTGGTCACTCATAGCAGAAATGGATAAGTCAAAGCCACACAGCCTGGCTAGTCCAATCAGGCGGAATGATCGATTTTCCTGTCATCGCGCTCGTCGCGCCAACCAGGGATATGATCGATGACTCTTCAGGAAACCCTCGCCACGATCGCGAAATCCGGCCTGCCGCTGCAAGGCAAGCTCGATGCGCTGAAATCCGAATTCGAAACCAAATTCGCCCCGCCGGCAGTGGTCGAAGCGCTGCATCGCGCCACCGACGAACTGATCGCGTCGGGCGCCCAGAACCGGGCGCTGAAAGCGGGGGAAACCGCGCCGGAATTCACCCTTCCTGACGCTGACGGCAATCCCGTATCTTCCAAGGCGCTGCTCGCCAAAGGGCCGCTTGTCGTCACCTTCTATCGGGGCGTCTGGTGTCCTTACTGCAACTTCGACCTGAGCGCGCTGGAAGAGGCCCGCCCGGAAATCGAATCGCGCGGCGCCAGCCTGATCGCGATCTCGGAACAGACGGCGCCCAATAGCCGCAAATCGCAGCGACAGAATGGGCTCGGGTTTCCGATTCTGGGCGATCACGGCGGTGAAATAGCGGCTCAATTCGGCGTACGCTGGATTTTGCCTGACTATCTGCGCGAGGTTCAGAAAGCGCTTGGCGCCGACCTGACGCAGTTCAACGGCGAGGACAGTTGGACGCTGCCGATGCCAGCCCGCTATGTCATCGCGCAGGATGGCGCCATCGCTTACGCCGAGGTGAACGCCGACTATACCCGGCGGCCCGAGCCTTCGGCCATCTTACCGGTTCTGGAGCAACTGGGCCGCCGCCACGTCGCGTGATTTCCTTTCGATAATCTGTTCGATCGGATCGATCTTCGGCGCGCCAACGCGCCGAAGACCGGGTTTGCCGATGCTGAAAACGCCCGATTAATGCTTCTGGGGGTCTGGACGATGGACATTGACACGAGCGCGCTTTTCGCGCCGATCGCCATTAAAGGCCGTATTGTGAAGAACCGTCTCTCTGTCGCGCCGATGACGCGCATCTCCGCGACCCAGGATGGCCGGGCGACCGAGACGATGACCCGCTATTACGAGCGTTTCGCGCGGGGTGGTTTCGGGACGGTCATCACTGAAGGTATTTACACCGATCAGGCGTTCTCTCAGGGCTACGTCCATCAGCCCGGCATGACTGACGAAGCGCAGGCCAATGCCTGGAAGCCGGTCGTCAGCGGCGTCAAGGCGCATGGCGCGCTCGCCATCGCTCAATTGTTGCATGCCGGCGCACTGAGCCAGGGCAATCGCTTTCGCGACTCCACGGTGGGGCCCTCTCCAGTCCAGCCGAAGGGCGAGCAGATGACGTTCTATCACGGCAAAGACCGCTACGTTCTGCCGGCTGCGATGACCGAGGCGCAGATCGTCGACGCCATTGACGGCATTGCCGAGTCGGCGGAGCGCGCCATCGAGGTCGCCGGGTTTGACGCGATCGAAATCCATGGCGCCAATGGATATCTTCTCGACCAGTTTTTGACCGACTACACCAATAAAAGAGCGGATCGGTGGGGCGGCGACACGGAGAGCCGCCTGCGATTGATCCTCGAAACCTTCAAGGCGGTGCGTGCGCGGGTCGGCGCCAAGGCGCCGGTCGGCGTCCGCATCTCTCAAGGGAAGGTGAACGACTATTATCACAAGTGGGCCGATGCGGAGCGCGACGCGGAAATCATCTTCGGCAGCCTCGCGGAGGCCGGCGCGGACTTCATTCATGTGACCGAATTCGAGGCTTGGAAGCCGGCATTTACTCCGGGAGGTCCATCATTGATGAACCTCGCCAAGCGCTATGCGCCCAAAGCAGCGATCTTTGCCAATGGCAGTCTGCACAATGTCGAGCAGGCGGTGGCTGCGCTCGACGACGGCGCCGATATCGTCACCATCGGCCGTTGGGCGCTTGCAAATCCCGACTTACCGAGGCGTTTGTCCGATCGAGGCATCCTTAACGACTTCGACCCGACCATCCTTGGCCCTATCGCCAACATCAAGGAAACGGAGCTGGTGATGTGAAGTCAACTCGATTGCCACGGCTCTCAGAGGTGAATTCCAGCGCGATGTAAAAGGTCCGCCGTCGGCAATCGATTGATGGGCAAAGCAAGTTCGGCGACCGGCGGCTTCGGGTCATGATGAAACCATCCCAAGCGACCGGAGCTACGACCGCTTCGAGCCGAAGGCCGTCATTGCGGGCTCAGCGAAGCAATCCATCTCGCGCGCAAGCGGCGGGATGATCGCATAGGAAGCTGCCGGCGCCTGGCGAAAGGATCGCGGACGCCGCGCTCGCTTACCCTCTCCTAAATCCCATCCGGCTTCGGCCCGCCGGTCGCCCAGTCGAGCAATTCGACCGTGTGGACTACGGGGATTTGCGTTCCCGTGGCGATCTGGGTCAGGCAGCCGATATTGCCGGCGGCGACCACGTCGGGTTTGACGTTTTCGAGATTGGCCACTTTGCGGTCGCGCAGTTGCAACGCGATTTCTGATTGCAGGATGTTGTAGGTTCCGGCCGAGCCGCAGCACAAATGGCTTTCCGCCGGCTCCAGCACGGTGAAGCCGCATTGCGCCAGCAGCTTTTTCGGCTCCTCGCGGATTTTCTGGCCATGCTGGAGCGAGCAGGCGGAATGATAAGCGACGCGCAATCCGGGTTGGATCGTGGCCGCGCGCAGGCCGAAGGTGGCGAGGAATTCCATGATGTCGCGCGCCAGCGCCGCAATTTTTTTCGCCGGTTCGGCCAAGGCCGCGTCGTCGCGGAACATGAAGCCGTAATCCTTGACCGTCGTGCCGCAGCCGGAGGCGTTGACGACGATCGCGTCAAGGCCATCGCCCTGCATTTCGCGCGTCCAGGCCGCGATATTGGCTTTCGCGAAAGCGGTCGCATCCTGTCCCATATGATGGGTCAAAGCCCCGCAACAGCCCGCTCCGCGCGCGACCACCACCTCGCAGCCATGCCGGGTCAGTAGTCTGATCGTGGCCTCATTGATCTGCGGCGCCAGCGTTTTTTGCGCGCAGCCTTCGAGCAAAGCCACGCGCGCCCGCTTCGCGCCTTCCGGCGGGAAGACGCGCGGTCCTTCGAGGGGAGAACGCGGCGGCAGGCGCGCGGGCGCGAGCGCCAAAGCGGCCTTCAGGCTGCCGGGGAGAAGAAAGGCGAGCGGCCGCGCCATCCGCGATGCGGTCAGGGCCAGGCGGAACAGGTCGGGCCTGGGCAACACCAGCGCGAGCAGGCGGCGGATCAGGCGGTCCGGCAAGGGGCGGGCGTAGGTCTGTTCGATCCGGTGGCGGGCGTGGTCGACCAGATGCATGTAATGCACGCCGGAGGGGCAGGTCGTCATGCAGGACAGGCAGGTCAGGCAGCGGTCGACATGTTTGACTGTGTCGGCATCGGCCGGGCGGTCGTTTTCCAGCATGTCCTTGATGAGATAGATGCGGCCGCGCGGGCTGTCGCGCTCGTCGCCGAGCAGCACATAGGTCGGGCAGGTCGCGGTGCAGAATCCACAGTGCACGCAAGCGCGCAAGATCTTGTCGGCTTCGCGCAGGTCGGAATCGGCGAGCTGGGCCAAGGTGAAATGGGTCTGCATCTCACGCCCCTTCGCGCATCCGGCCGGGATTGAACACGCCGCACGGGTCGAAGCCCTGCTTGATCTTCTGGCTCAAGGCGGCCAGAGCGGCCGACTCGGGCTCGAAGACCGGCGTTGTGGCGCGCGTCGCCTCCGGCGCGACGATCAGCGTGGCGTGGCCGCCAAGCGGCTTGAGCGCGCCCCGGACCAAAGCCGCGCCGGCGTCCGGCCCCGCTTCGGCGGCGTCGAGGCTCAGCCCGACCAGCCCGCCGGCCCAGTCGTAGAAATGATCGGCCGAAGGCGCCCTGGCGTGGATCGCCGCGACCAGAACGGGCGCCAAAGCCGGCGTCGGGCACAGCCGCCAGATCACCCGCCCGGCCGGCGGCAGCAGCGGCGCGACCTCGCCGATCTTGCGCCACAAGGCTTCGGCCTCCGCCGCGCCGAGCCGCGCGCCGGCGCCGAACAGGCGCTCCAACGCCTCGGCGCGAAAGGCGATCGAGGGGGCGGGGCCCTCCAGTCGTAATATTGTCAGGCCGCTGTCGGCGAAGCCGAGTCTTTGCGCCGCCGCCGCCGGCAGGTGGGCGGCGGAGGACACCTCGAAGGGCGTGTTCAGCGCCTTGGCCATCAGCGCGACCCCGGAATCATCGGCGAGACCGGGCAGGAGCAAGGCGCAAGCGGTTTCCGGGCGCGGCATGACCTTGATCGTGACCTCGGTCAGCAGCGACAAAGTGCCGAACGAGCCCGTCATCAGCTTGCACAGATCGTAGCCGGTGACATTCTTCACCACCTTGCCGCCGGCCTTGAAACTTTCGCCGCGGCCGCTGATGGCGGAAAAGCCGAGGAAGAAATCGCGCGCGGCGCCGGCGCGCAGGCGGCGCGGGCCGGACAGGTTGCAGGCCAGGGTTCCGCCAAGGGTTGGCTCGCCTGTAGTGGGTTCGCCGGTCGTGGCGCCGAGCAGGCCGCGCCAGTCCGGCGGCTCGAAGGACAGCATCTGACCTCGATCGGCCAGCATCGCCTCGATCTCCTTGAGCGGCGTCGCGGGGCGGGCGGTCAGCACCAGTTCCGCCGGCTCGTAATCGACCACGCCGGCGAGTCGGGAAATATCGAGCAAAGCGTCGGCGCGCGCCGGTCGCCCCAGCGCTTGCTTGCTGCCGCCGGCGCGGATCTCCAGGCTCTTGCGCTCGGTCGCGGCCCACAGGACCATTTCCGCCGCCTGGGCCGCATCGCTGGGCTGGAAATCGGTCAT
>NZ_JAYSBG010000057.1:0-14594 GCF_041915505.1 Rhodoblastus sp.
CACATACATCACATGCGTGCCGCCGACGCCTTGCGGATCGTAAAGCCCGGCATTGGCGAAGCCGCGCGATTTCAGATCCTCGACGCGACCCGCCGCATGTTCCGTCATAGCCTCCTTGGAGCCGAACGTGATCGCGCCGGTCGGGCAGGCCTTGACGCAGGCCGGCTCCAGCCCGACCGCGACGCGATCGGAACAGAGCGTGCATTTATAGGCCTTGCGGTCTTCCTGCCCGTAGCGCGGAATGTCGAAGGGACATCCCTTCAGGCAATAGCCGCAGCCGATGCAATTGGCCTCGTTGAAATCGACGATGCCATTGGCGTATTGCACGATGGCGCCGGGCGCCGGGCAGGCCTTCAGGCAACCGGGATCGGCGCAATGCATGCAGCCGTCCTTGCGGATCAGCCATTCGAGATCGTTCTCCTTCGTTTCGACTTCGCTGAACCGCATCAGCGTCCAGACGTCGGCGGCGAGATCGGGCGGGTTTTGCAGCGTCGCCACCGTTTCGCCGATCGGGGCGCGCAGATTGTTCCATTCGCTGCACGCCACCTGACAGGCCTTGCAGCCGATGCATTTGGAGACGTCGATCAGCTTAGCGACTTCGATTGTCGCCTCCGCGCGGATGCGCGGCGCCGGATAGGTCGAAGCCGAGCGGCGCAGGATGTCGAGTGACGGGAGCTCAGCCATAGGGCGCCTTCCTCACGACGTCGGGTTGGGCGGCGTGGTCGGCTCGATATTGACCAGCCAGGCCTTGTATTCGGGCGTCTGGGTGTTGGCGTCGCCCACCGCCGGCGTCAGCGCGTTCGGGCTCCAGCCCTTTCGCGTCAGGCCGGTGAAGCCCCAATGATGCGGAATGCCAACGACATGGACCGGCTTGCCGTCGCAGATCAGCGGCCGCAGGCGCTTGGTCACCATGGCGACCGCTTTCAGCTCGCCACGATTGCTCCACACCCGCACCCAGCCGCCATTGGCTATGCCCTTGTCCCTCGCCAAAGCCTCGTCGATTTCGACGAATTGCTGCGGCTGGACAATCGCATTGAGCCGCGCGTGTTTGGTCCAGTAATGGAAATGTTCGGTCAGCCGGTAGCTGGTCGCCACATAGGGGAATTTGTCGGAAGTTCCGAGCGCCGCGAGATCGTCCTTGAAGATGCGCGCGGCCGGATTGTTGTTCGTCTTGGGCGAAAGCAGATTGCCGCGCGGCGATTCGAACGGCTCGTAATGGGCGGGGAACGGTCCGTCGCGCATGAGTTTGCGCACAAAGAGTCGCGCAACGCCGTCGTCGTTCATGATGAAGGGCGTCACCCCCGCGCTCGGCGGCGTGGTCGGCCCATAATCGGGCGTATCGAATCCAACCCAGGCGCTGCCATTCCACCAGACGAGTTTCTTGTTCGGCGCCCACGGCGCGCCATCGGGATCGGCCGAGGCGCGATTGTAAAGGATGCGCCGATTGACCGGCCAGGCCCAGGCCCATTTCGGCGCGACGCCGCGCTCATCCGGATCGAACGGATCGCGCCGAGCCATCATATTGCCGGCCTCGGTGAAGCAGCCGGAATAGATCCAGCAGCCGCAGGCGGTCTTGCCGTCGTCGCGCAATTGCGCGAAACCGTCGAGCAACCTCCCCGCGGGCAGCGCGATCTTGGTCGGATCGGCGGCGTCCGGAATTGGCTCCAGCGTCGAGCCGTTGATCTCGCGCGCGATTTCATCGGACCGCGGCGTTTCCGCGATCTGATAGGGCCAGTTCAGATTGAGGATCGGGTCGGGGAAGGCGCCGCCTTCCTTTTTGTAGAGCGCGCGCAGCCGCAGATGCAGCTCCGCCATGATGTCGATGTCCGTGCGCGCTTCCGCGGGCGGATTCTGCGCCGGCCAGTGCCATTGCAGCCAGCGGCTGGAATTGCTCAGCGAGCCTTCGTCTTCCGCGAAACAAGTGCTCGGAAGTTCGAACACCTCGGTCTGAATGTCCGCCGATTTGACGTCGTTATAGGGGCCATGATTCTCCCAGAAACGCGCCGTCTCCGTCTTCAGCGGATCGATGACGATGAGGAATTTGAGCTTGCTCAGGCCCTCGCGCATCTTGGTCTGATCGGGGAAGGTCATCAGGGGGTTGAAGCCCTGCATGACATAGCCGTTGATCTTGCCCTGTTTCGCCAGTTCGAAGGCGCGAATGATGTCGTAGGTCGGCACGTCGCGCTTGGGCAGCCAGTCATAGGCGAAATGATTCTCCGCCGTCGCCGCCTTGCCATACATGGACTTCATGAAGCTGACGAAGAATTTCCGGTAATTCTGCCAATAGCTGGTCTGGCCCGGGCGCAACGGCTTGAACTGATGCCGGCCCATATAGCCGTCGAGATCCTTGTCGCCGTCGAGCGGGAGATCCATGTAACCCGGCATCAATTCGCTCATCAGGCCGAGATCGGTGAGGCCCTGAATGTTGGAATGGCCGCGCAGCGCGTTCATGCCGCCGCCGGGAACGCCGATATTGCCGAGCAGAGTCTGCACGACGCACATGCCGCGGATGTTCTGCGATCCATAGCTGTGCTGCGTCCAACCCAAGGCATAGAGCGACGTCATGGTCCGGTCGGGCGCCGCCGTGGCGGCGATCATCTCGCAGACCTTGAGGAACTTGTCCTTCGGGGTTCCGCAGATGCGCTCCACCAGTTCCGGACTATAGGGCGCGACATGTTTGCGCAGCAGTTGCATCACGCAGCGCGGATGCTGCAGGGTCGGATCGACCGCGGCAAAGCCGTCGTCGCCCATCTCATAGTCCCAGGTCGCCATGTCATAGGCGCGCTTGTCCGCGTCATAGCCGGCGAACAGGCCATCCTCGAAGGAATAGCCCTCGCGCACGATGAAACTGGCGTTGGTATAGGCTCGGACATAGGCGTGATTGATCTTGTCGGCGTCGAGCAGATATTTCGTCACCGCGTTGAGGAACGCGATATCCGTGCCCGGACGAATCGGGCAGTAGAAATCGGCCACGGAAGCCGTGCGCGTGAAACGCGGATCGATGACGATCAGACGCGCCTTGTTATGCGCCTTGGCTTCGACGACCCATTTGAAACCGCAAGGATGCGCCTCGGCGGGATTGCCGCCCATCACCACAACCAGATCGGCGTTCTTGATGTCCATCCAGGTGTTGGTCATCGCGCCGCGACCGAAACTTGGGGCCAAACTGGCCACCGAAGGTCCGTGTCATATTCGGGCCTGGTTGTCGAAGACCAAGGCCCCGGTGCTGCGGATCACCTTATAGGTTATAAAAGCGGTTTCGTTGGTGGTCGCGGAGGCGCCGAGAAAGCCGGTGGTGATCCAACGATTGACCGTGACGCCATCGGCGTTTTGCGCGACGAAATTCTTGTCGCGGTCATCCTTCAACAGGCGCGCGATGTGGTCGAGCGTCCAGTCCCAGGGCTTGCGCTCCCATTTGTCGGAGCCCGGCGCGCGGTAGAGCGGATATTTGGTGCGGCTCTCCGAATTCACGAAATCCAGCAGGCCCGAACCCTTGGGGCAGAGCGTGCCGCGATTGACCGGATGATCGGGGTCGCCCTCGATATGCAGCACGGCGGGACGCGCATTCTTGGCGCCGTCGCCGAGGCTGTACATGATGACGCCGCAGGCGACCGAGCAATAGGGGCAGGTGTTGCGCGTTTCCTTGGCCGCCGTCAGCTTGAACGGGCGGACGGTGGCGGCGACCGCCTCTTCCAGGGCGCCGAAGCCCAGCGCTGCGAGAGAGGATGCGGCGAGACCGGCGGCGGCGCCCTTCAGCACGCCTCGACGGGTGATTTCGACGTTCATCGGCCTGCCCCCTCCGGCTTGCGATCCATCGAGGAATCGTGGTCGGGTTGTTTTTGTCTTAAGTCGTGAAATCACGACCGGTTTTAACTCAAAAACGCACGATCACGCGGAAAGTTCGCGCGAAAAGATGCGATAGCGGAAGGCGCCGGGATCGAGGCAGTCGATCTCCTCGCCGGCCGTCAGGGCGCAGGGATACATCAGGAAATTCGACCGCATCGGCCGCAGGGCGTCGGGCAGCACGATATCCGTCGCCGAATTGAAGCCGACCCAGTTCATCTCCCAGGCGCCGAACAGCCGCGCGCGCTGCGCGCGCACATGGTCGCTGTCCAGCGGCGCCTTTTCCTCCAGCACGACCTTGCGGACGTCAGCCGGATCGACCGGCAGCCAGCCCTTGCCGTCGATATAAATTTCCGACCGGCAATGCTGCGCCTTGGTGATTTCACCCGTAGCGCCAAGCGAGCGCGACTCCTGCGATGGCGCGACGCGAACGCCATAGACGTCGCGCGCGGGCAGGCCGCAGGCGCGGGACAGGCCTGTCATCAGCGTGTTGATATCGGCGCATTTGCCGCCCAGCCAGCCGGTCTGCAACATGGCCTTGATGTCGCCGATTCCGCAGCCGCGCGTCGAGCCTTCGCGGAACGTGTTTTCGACCACCCAATTATAGAGCGCGCGCGCCTTCGGCTCGGGGTCGCGTTGATCGCCGACAATGCGCCACGCCGTCTCCGCGACGATCCCGTCGGTCGGGACGCTCGGCGTCGGCTGCAGCCAGAAAGCGCGCTCATCGGCGGAAAGCTCGGCGGCGATCGTCCGGCGCGGCAGGACGTCCACCGTCTGGACCAGTTTCGCCGAGCGCGGTCCGGCCTCGACCCAATCGATCCTGACCAGTCTCGCGCCATAGCGCGCATCTCGCGGCTTGCCGGCGACGCCATTGGTTTCCAGCGCCGCCGCGCTGCTGCGCTGGTAGCCTTCGGCGCTCTGCGCCAGCGGCAGCCATAATTGCGCCGCCCCGGACTCCGTCGACAGGTCGACCTGGGTCGTCAGCTCGAAACGCCGCCATCCTGCCTGCGGCGGATTCTCAGCGGCACGCGCGGCGATGTCGATGCGCGACAGAACGGCCGCGCCTGAAGCCGCCAACAGGAACGAACGACGGTTCAGCATGGACGCTCCTCCAATCGCTGGGAAATCACGGAAACCTGCGACGGTCCCTGCTCCAGCCGGCCAATGATCGCGGTTTGTCGAAAGCCGGCGTCGACACAAAGCCGAGCAACGCGCTCGGCCGCGTCAGGAGCGACGGCGACCAGCAGGCCGCCGCTGGTCTGCGGGTCGCACAACAGGCCGCGCCGCCAATCGGGCAAGCCGTCCGGCAGGACGACATCGGCGCCATAGCTGTCCCAGTTGCGTCGCGCCGCGCCGGTGGCGAAACCCGCTTCGGCCAAAGCGACGGCGCCTGGCAGAAACGGCAGCGCCCCTTCGTCGATCACCGCCCGCAGATGCGAACCCCGGCACATTTCCAGCAAATGGCCGAGCAGCCCGAACCCGGTCACGTCGGTGGCGGCGTGAACGCCGGGAGCGGCGGCGAGCGCCGGACCGACGTCGTTGCGCCGCGTGGTCGAAGCGATCATGGTCGCGTAATCGGCGCCGCCAAGCTGACCCTTCTTCAGCGCGGCGCTGAAAACGCCGATTCCGAGCCCCTTGGTGAGGATCAACGCATCGCCGGCGCAGGCGCTGGAATTGCGCAGCACCCGGTCCGGATGGACGATACCGAGCGCAACAAGGCCATAAATCGGCTCCGCGCTGTCGATCGAATGGCCGCCGGCGAGCGGAACGCCCGCTTCGGCGCAGACCGCCGCGCCGCCTGCCAGAATGGCGCGGACCTGGTCCTCGGAAATCCTGCCGAGCGGCATGCCGAGCAGCGAGAGCGCCAGCACCGGCCGGCCGCCCATGGCGTAGACGTCGGACAAGGCGTTGGTGGCGGCGATGCGCCCGAAATCTTGCGGGTCGTCGACAATGGGCGTGAAGAAATCGGTGGTCGCGACCAAAGCGCTGTCGTCGCTGAGCCGCAGGACGGCGGCGTCATCCGATGTTTCCGTTCCCACCAGCAAAGCCGGAAACGGGCCGCCCGTCGGCATGTCCGCCAGTAACCGCTGGAGCACGGCGGGCGCCAGCTTGCAGCCGCAGCCGCCGCCATGCGCGAGATCGGTCAGGCGCGGCTTGTCGATGACGACATTCATCCGGCGATCTCCCATCTCACGCCCGTGAAAGTCGAACAGGAGCCGAAAAATCCGCCAAACGGCGAAGATTGCGGTATTTTTCAACGGAAACGCGAAGTCGGCTGTATCGTTCCGTACAAAATCGTCCAATAATCGGCTCAAACGGGGACGGCGAATATGGACGCGTCAAGCGGCGAGCCGACCGGCGCCCAAGCCTTGCAGCAATTGCCGCAAGTGCAAAAGCTGATGGAACAGCCGGAAACGACGGCCTTGCTCGAGCTTCTTCCGCGCGCGGCGGTGGTCGAGGCGTTGCGCCGGGCGGTCGAGGCGGTTCGCGCCGAATTGCTGGCGGGCGTCGCCGCCCATACGGATCCGGAGTCGATCATCGGGCGCGCAGGGGCTTTGCTTGGCATGCCCGAAGCAACCGGCCTGCGCTGCGTCATCAACGCCGCCGGGATCGTCCTGCACACCAATCTCGGACGCGCTCCGCTGGCGCGCGAAGCCGTCGCGGCGATGGCTGAGGCGGCCGGCTATTCGAATCTCGAATTCACGTTGGAGACCGGACTGCGCGGCAAGCGCGCGCCGGGCGTGGAGGCCTTACTCTGCGCCCTCGCCGGCGCGGAAGCGGCGCTCGCTGTGAACAATTGCGCCGCCGCCATGCTGCTGGCGCTCTCTGGCCTCGCCACGGGCGGCGAGGTCGTGGTGTCGCGCGGCGAATTGATCGAAATCGGCGGCGGCTTTCGTATTCCCGATGTGATCCAGCAGGGCGGCGCGCGGCTGGTCGAAGTCGGAACCACCAACAAGACCCGGCTGGCCGATTATTCCGCGGCGATCACGCCCGCGACGCGCGCGATTCTGAAGGTTCATCCCAGCAATTACCGGATGGTCGGCTTCACCGCCGAAGCCGATCTCGCTTCGCTCGCCGCTCTGGCGCGGGAACGCGGATTGCACCTGATCTACGACCTCGGCGGCGGCGCGCTCGCCGAACTGCGCCCCGGCGAGGCCGCGCGCGAACCCAATGTGCGCGAGAGCGTCGCCGCCGGCGCCGATCTGGTCGCCTTCAGCGGCGACAAGCTGATCGGCGGCCCACAAGCCGGCCTGATCGTCGGACGCGAGAACGCCGTCGCCCCGCTGCGACGGCATCCTTTGTTTCGGGCCTTGCGCCTCGACAAGATTTCACTCGCCGCCCTTGAGGCGACTCTGCGTCTGCATCGCGATCCCGCTTTGGCGCGGGAGCGCATTCCGACCTTGCGCATGATCGCGCAACAGGAAGCCGAATTGCAGGCGCGCGCGGAACGGCTAGCCGACCTGATCGCGCCCGCCGCGCGGACGGAAATCGTCGCGAGCTCCGCTTATTCCGGCGGCGGCGCGCTCCCGGCCATCGCCTTGCCGAGCCGCGCGGTCGCCGTCGTCGCGCCAGGCCTCGCAGCGGAAGACCTCGCCCGCCGCCTGCGCCTGAACCGACGGGCGATTGTCGGGCGGATCGAAGGCGGCCGCATGTTGCTGGACGTGTTCGCGCTCGAAGACGCCGATCTACCCATCGTGGCTGCGGCGATCCGGGAAGCGACCGCATGAGCGCGCCCGGGCGCCCCGCGCGCGTCGCCGGTCCTGTCGCGCGCCGCCTGACCCTTGGCGTCATTGGCCACGTCGATCACGGCAAGACGGCCCTGACGCGCGCCCTGACCGGCATAGATACCGACCGCCTGCCAGAAGAGCGCCGCCGCGGCATTTCCATCGCGCTCGGCTTCGCTCATTTCGCGCTGGACGGCGCCGAGATCGACTTGATCGACATGCCCGGCCACGAACGTTTCGTCCGCACCATGATCTCCGGAGCGACCGGGGTCGACGCCGCGCTGCTCGTCGTCGCCGCCAATGAAGGCGTCATGCCTCAGACGCGCGAGCATGTCGACATCGCCGGACTGCTCGGCGTCCGGCAGGCGATCGTGGTCGTGAGCAAGGCGGATCTGGCGACGCGCGAACAAGGCGAGGATGTTGGCGCGCGCGCCGCCGCGCTGGCGCGCGCTGCGGGCATGGACGTTTTTGGGCCGCCTCTCCCTTTCTCGGCGCCGACCGGCGCGGGCCTGACGGAAATCACCACGGCGATCGCCGCATTGGCGTCGCGTGCGACGCCACCTGAAGACTGCGGCTTCATTTGGCTGCCGATCGACCGCGCTTTTTCGATCGCCGGCCACGGCACAATTATCACCGGAACTTTGCGGCGCGGGCGCCTACGCGCGCAAGACGAGATCGAACTCCTTCCCGAGAAGCGGTCTCTGCGGATCAGAGGCCTGCAAGTTCACGGCGCGCCCGCGGACGAGGCGCAGCCGGGACAGCGCGTCGCCGTCAATCTCCGTGGCGTCGAGCCGTCCGAAGTCGGACGTGGTCACGCGCTGGCGACGCCGGGCATGCTGCCGCCTTCCCCTTGGCTGGACGTTTCAATCCGCGCGGTCGCGGACGCCCCGACGCTGCAAACCGGCATGCGGCTCGACCTGTTATTCGGCGCCGCCGAGGCGGAGGCCCGGCTGCGGCTGCTGGACCGCGACGCATTGGAGCCGGGCGAGAGCGCTTTGGCGCAGCTTAGGCTCGTTGCGCCCGTCTCGGTTCCGGCGCGTGAGCGGTTTATCCTGCGTCTGCCCTCTCCGGCTTTGACAGTCGCGGGCGGAATCATTCTCGATCCCGATGCGCGACGGCAAAAGCGGCGTGCTCCCACTGTGTTGCGTCGGCTTGACGGCCTTGTCGGGACGACGCCGGATCGCATTGTCGCTGAAGCGTTGAACGAGGCCGGCGAGAAGGGCCTTGAGACAGCGCGGCTGGCGCGGCTGGCCGGCCTCGCGCCGCCTCTGGCCTTGGCGGTCCTGCGCCGGGCGACGACGCCTCCGATCGTCACCGACCACGAACATTTCGTCATTGCGCCTCCGGCGTTCGATTCGCTGCTCGCCCGATTGTCCGAGGCGCTCGCGCTGCATCCGGACGGCCTCGGCGACCGGGCGCTGGCCAGGCTGTCGCCGCAGGCGTCGGAGGCGGCGATCGAGGCGGCCGTCGCCCGCCTCGTGACCGCAGGCAAGGCTCGCCACGCCGGAGGACGGATCGCGCTCGCCGACGCCGCCCGCGACAGCGCCGAAGTCGCCCGGAAACATCTCGAAGCCGTGCGCATGGCCGAAACGCTCAAACAGGCGGGTCTCACGCCGCCGGAACCGTGGAAGCTCGCGCCAGATCCCGCCCGCCGGCAATTGCTGGAGCGGCTGGTCCGCGACGGGATCGCTGTGCGGGCGCTGGATCGCGTCCAGAAACGCGAGTTGGTATTCCACCGCGACGCCATCGTCGAGGCGCAACGACGGCTCGCCCTGCTCCTGCGGGACAACGGCCTCGCCGTCTCGGAAATCGGGGCCGCGCTCGGCATATCCCGCAAATATAGCGTGCCGTTGCTCGAACATCTGGACAGCATATTTTTCACCCGTAGGGTGGAAGACCGCCGTGTCCTCGCGCGGCAAATGTGAATGGGAGAGACAATCCGCCCGTACTGCGTTGAGAGCTTCGGAGGCGATTGGGGTCTGGTGGCCCTCCTGGTCTTCAAAACCAGCGGCCCGTCAACAACGGGCGGTGGGTTCGATTCCCATCCGCCTCCGCCAATAACGGTGTCGATGAGACGGCCGGAGAGCCGCGATGTTTGAAGGCTTCCAGCACAAGACCATTTCGGTGGATGGCGTCGCCATTTCCTGCGTCGTCGGCGGCGAGGGCGCGCCCGTCCTGCTCTTGCACGGCTACCCACAGTGCAAGGCTTTATGGGCGCGCGTGGCGCCGCTGCTGTCGGAACGGCTCACCGTCGTTTGCGCAGACCTCCGCGGCTATGGCGCTTCCGGCAAACCGAAATGTCTGGAGGATTGCTCGAACTATTCGTTTCGCGCGATGGCCGCCGATCAAATCGGCCTGATGCGCGCACTCGGTTTTTCCCGTTTCCACGTGATCGGGCACGATCGCGGAGGCCGCACGGCGCATCGCATGGCGCTGGACTATCCCGACGCCGTGCTCTCGCTTTGCGTGATGGACATTGTGCCAACCTATACGATGTTCATGAAGGTCGACCGCGTCCTCTCGGGCGCCTATTGGCACTGGTATTTTCTTTCACTGCCCGCGCCTTTTCCGGAACGGCTGATCGGAAACGATCCGGACTTTTTCTTCGAAACATGCCTGGTTGGCTGGGGCGCGGCGAAGATCTCGGATTTCGCGCCTGACATGATCGACGCCTATCGCGCCGCCTGGCGTAATCCGGACATGATCCACGGCTCCTGTTCGGACTACCGCGCCGCGGCTTCGATCGACCTTCAACATGACGCCGAGGACATCGCCGTCAGGATCGCCTGTCCTACGCTGGTGTTTTTTGGCGCCGAGGGCCTGATGGCGAGGCTCTTCGACATCCCGACGGAATGGGCGAAACATTGCTCGCGAATGGAAACGGCTTCCTTGCCCGGCGGCCATTTTTTTATCGACCAGTTTCCCGTCGAGACGGCGTCCGCGCTGCAATCCTTCCTGGTGCGCCACGACGAGTGACGAGGCGAAGGGAAAAGGAATTCGTGGGATAAAGGACCTCGAGCCTCTCGCCGGGCGCCCGCTACAGAAGCGCCAGCTAAACCAGCGCCTCGGCGAGAATGGCGCACCCGAAGGGATTCGAACCCCTGGCCTCTGCCTTCGGAGGGTAGTTCCTAACGCTTTCTCGGCTTCGCCGAGGATTGCCAACATAGCTTAAACACTATGATTCACACGATATTTTTGTTGCGCACCTATCCGGAGCGTTGCTATTTTTTGCTGGGATCTGGTCGCTAATTGGTCGCTAGAAATCCGCCCAGCGGACCAAGAAAAGCTTGAGGCGTACATGGCGAAGAAAATAATTGGGCTGAAAGATGTTCGCGCCCTCGAGCCGGGAGAGACGATTTGGGACGCGAAAGTTTCCGGCTTCTGCGCCCGTCGCCAAAAGAGCGAAGCCGTCACTTACATGTTGAAATATCGGACGAGCGAAGGCCGCCAGCGGTGGGCGACGATTGGCCGTCATGGCTCGCCATGGACACCCGAAATGGCGCGCGACGAAGCCGTGCGGCTGCTCGGAGAAGTTGTCAAGGGCGGCGACCCGTCTGGCGACAAACAGGATAGACGCAACGCAACCACCGTTGCTGAACTTTGCGATTTGTACCTCGCTGAGGCCCAAGCTGGCAGACTTATCGTCCGGCGCGGCAAGCAGAAGAAGGCATCCACGCTCGTAATCGACGTAGGCAGGGTCGAGCGGCACATCAAGCCCTTACTCGGCCGCCGTCCTGTGGCAGCGATCACTAGAGACGACATCGAAATTTTCATGCACTCGGTCGCGGTCGGCGAGACCGCCGCACGAATCAAGACCGGCAAGCACGGACTAGCGCGCGTCGCTGGCGGCCGGGGCACGGCGGCTCGAACGGTCGGTCTGCTCGGCGGCATTTTCAGCTTCGCGATCAAGAAAGGGCTACGTCCGGACAACCCCGTTCGCGGCGTTGATCGTCCCGCTGATGGACGGCGCGAGCGGCGTTTGAAAGCGGAGGAATATACCCGCCTCGGCATAGCGCTGCGCGATCTGGAAGCCGAAATGTGGCCACCCGCTCTGGCACTGACGAGATTCTTGGCGATCACTGGCTGGCGACGGGGCGAGGCCATCGGCCTACGATGTGGCGAGGTCGATCTGGCGACGCGGACGGCGCGCCTGCGCGATACCAAGACCGGCGAGTCGCTTCGGCCATTGTCACATCGGGCCTGCGAGGCGATCCGCTCGGTGCCGATTGGGATGCGCAAGGCAGACCAGCCAGTTTTTCCAGCGAGTAAAGGCAACGGGCCGATGACAGGCTTCCCGAAATTCTGGCTGCGTATCGCCAAGAGGGCTTCCTTACCGCTCGACGTGACGCCGCACGTGCTGCGCCATTCGGCTGCATCGGTTGCCTTCGACGCCGGCTATTCGGAACTCACCATCGCCAGCCTGCTGGGCCATAAAAAAAACAGCGTCACGAGCCGTTACGCCCACGCGGCTGACGCTGTGCTGCTCGCCGCCGCCGACGACGTCGCTGACCGAATTGCCGAGGCGATGGGCGACATCAAGCCCGAGGGCGTGGTCGTACCATTTCGCCCGGTGAATTAACGTCATATCGCTCGCGGATACGACGGCCATCCGACAAGCTGGGGCGGCATCCCTGGTTTCGATGGATAAACCATCTGCCAGAGGCGCGCCCCTTTATGAACGACGAAAAGTCCCCGAACCCATTGGAGGGTCTATTCCAATCCATTCCTTCGTATGCCGAACATGGGGTTGTTGCCCAGCTGCTAGGGGACCTTGCACCTGCGTCTTTGGCGGAAGCGGCCAAGGCCGTGGCAGAGATTTGCGAAGAGGCAAAGCGAGGCCGGCCGGAAGACCGGCATCCCAAAATCGAGAGGATATACGGGATATTGGGGGACAGTTTGAGGGGTTTCGACGGAGCCCCCAGAGTAGGTGACCTTGAGATTTTAGTATGGGGCGCCGCCATTATCGGGAGCTTCTTCGCCGATGCCGTCGACGCCGTGAACGGGCATCTGCTGAGACGTTTTCAAATACATCTTGCAGGCCACGATAGGAGCCTTCAGCACCCACTCGATCAACATATAAAGCAACAGCTCGCCAAGCTCTCCGCTCCGCCCGGTCTCCTTGTCGGTCCGCATGAAAAGATCGCGTGCCTCGGTTACGAGCAGAACCCAGGGATCCATGACGTCCGGGTTCGCCTGGAGCTCGGACTGGACCTCCTCGATGCGCGACCGCGGCATCACAAAATTGACCATGCGCGCGTGAGCAATCGCGACTAGGTCATCAACGGTGGGCTTGCTGTCGCGGAACGTGACGTAGAAGAATCGACCCGAGATCTTTGCGCCGTCGTCCTCCCAGGACTTGTCCATGGAAGCAATGCGATGTGCCAGATCCGGTGTCGTAGGCGACAGTAGGTCGACGATCTCGGCGGGCGTCAGCATGCTTGGAACGATGATCTCGAATCGCGTCTGATGGCTAGTTTACCATCAAAGGCGAGCGGGGCGCTAAACGCAACGAGCTTTCCCAGCTGAATGTCCCCATAGTCGAAACTACTATGCGGTAATCGGCGGCGAGTTGGCGGATCGGAGGAATTCAAACGCTCACGTCGGGTGCCCGCTTGCGGAGAAGGCTTGACGCATCGCCGAGGACCGCGATCGTGGTCATTCTGGGTAGTCGTAATCGTCTGGGGGATTGTCCGACTCATGAATGTAGACCAAGCACCCTTCATAAAATGATCTCGAATTGCCGTGTGGGCAGCCGCGCGTAGAACTAACCTGGTGGGCTTCGGCCCATTTATAGCCGGCGACATGTCCCGAAAGGTCTTTGGAGCATCGGAACGGACCGAATTTTGGCGATCCACCAAACCAATTCCCGTCTCTCCTGTGTGAGTCGATATAGAGAACGCCGAAGGTAAAAATAAAATATATCAAAAATCCAATCAACGTGTCTTTCATTTGAGGCATTTCCTCAATTCGACATAATGTCTATTGAGTTTTTGAGAGCTATTTAGCACCCATTTAATCCCCAAATTCATTAGAAGAAATTTCCTTCTTTCTCAGATTGCCGTCGCGCTGATCAATGAGCTCAATGTCGTGGCCCGTGTACTCTACCCTTGTGCCATCCTCCTGTGAGCTGAACGAGAATATGCTATCGAGCTGCATTCTATTGGTTTCGGGCCAAAACAACCCCAGTTTGTCGTCCTTTGGCTTTCCCAGCCATCGATCCCCCGTCGCAAATACGATTTTGTATTTGCCGAGCGGCACTTTGGTTTCGAAGCGGCTTCCTGCATTGACGAAAAACGCCAATCGCGTGTGCTCCGAGGGATAATCGAGAAGCTTGACGTAAACGCCGCCATTCCCACGGGGCGCCGTAACAGATAATGGCGCGACGCCCGTGCTTCTATCCGATCGAAGAATGCCATTCGCCTGGTACACCGGCTCTGGTGGTTGCGTCGCTGGCTGCGGCGCTGACGACGCTGTCGACAAATTTGGTTGGGGCGCCACAGCCGCCGGGCGCGGCGCAGGAACGGGCACTATTGCTGCTTGTGTGCTTCCTTGGGAGGCGTCAGGGCTTGCGGATCGCGTTAGCGCCATCCCGAAACCGAATCCTACCACCATTAGAAAAAAGACGGCTATCGCTCGATCGTTCCATATGCGGCGCACAATACGACAAAACGGAAAGTCGATAATCGCTTGCCCGCACGCCCCGCAAACGGGCTGTTTGTCGAGGCGAAACTCATTAATTCTGTTCACGGTTTTGCATTTATCACATTCGTATAAACGCATGGGGCGCTCCGTCGCTCGTAGCGACACATGCGCTGCTCGAGTCGATATCTGATTTTTAGATAATCCGAAAACCCGATTATTTGTCTAGCCCGATTTTTCCGGGCCAGGCATGTCACGTACGTATCCCTCCGGCGAGGGCCGTCTGGCATTGACTGCGCGGAGCGCGGATAGGTGATCGGAGTGGCGCGGTGATCGTGTCCACTTGTGGATAATGGACACTATCTCTGATGCGGGATGTTGGAAGCG